>NZ_QSDP01000054.1:0-42114 GCF_003463685.1 Parabacteroides sp. AM58-2XD | reverse complement strand
GAGGGAAAGCCCGCCCCCTGCAAGGGCAAGTGCTTTTCGTGGCTGCTCAAAATATTTTGAGCGGCTGAAAAGACATCTTGCTATGTTCAGGTGAACATAAAAATCCGTCAGGGGACGGATTGGGAAAATACCTTTCAGGACTCCGGGCCGCGCGTCATCGGCGAACCCTGCTGTCCGGGTGCAAAGTTACGCCCTTAAAGCGGTATCGGACAGATGCTTGACCCGGTCAATGACTGCCAACCGGCGCAACGTGCCGCCACTTGCCGGAGAAGTGATACAGGTTCCAAAATATACTTGTTTATTTGCAGCATGATTCAAGAAACGAACGATTTGAAGATATGATAAACGGAACATTCAAATACCCGGAAATCCGCTTCTTCGGATACTTGCCGAAACGGATACCCGAACCGTCGGAAACCCGGTTCTCCGACAATTCGGTGACGTATGGATTCAATGACTTCATGACGCAATGTCGTCAATCACCATTTGTCCGACGCACCGCTTCACCACAGAACCGGATACGCGACGACCCGCCTGCGTGTGTAGTCACGGAAGCGGATGGTGCGACAGCCAAATCCGTATGGAAACAGAAAAACAAATCATCAACAATTAAAATAAATGGAACTATGAGTAAGGAAATCTTCGTTGCATTCGCAACACAGAAAGGTGGCATCGGCAAATCCACTGTCACGGCACTTGCCGCCAGCTACCTGCACAACGTGAAAGGCTACAATGTCGCCGTCGTGGACTGCGACGACCCGCAGCACAGCATCCACGGGCTGCGCGAACACGAAATGGGGCTTATCGACAGCAGCACCTACTTCAAGGCTCTCGCTTGCGACCATTTCCGCCGGATCAAAAAGAACGCCTACACCATCGTCAAAAGCAATGCGGTGAACGCCCTCGACGATGCCGAGAGGATGATTGCCACTGAGGACGTGAAACCCGACGTGGTGTTCTTCGACATGCCCGGCACACTCCGAAGCAACGGCGTGATAAAGACGCTCTCGCAGATGGACTACATTTTCACTCCGCTGAGTGCCGACCGCTTTGTCGTGGAGAGTACCCTGAAATTCGTCACGATGTTCCGCGACAGGCTGATGACTACCGGACAGGCGAAAACAAAGGGGCTGCATCTGTTCTGGACGATGGTGGACGGCAGGGAGAGGAACGACTTGTACGGCATCTACGAGGAAGTGATAGCCGAAATGGGCTTTCCGGTACTTTCCACCCGCTTGCCCGACAGCAAGAAGTTCCGCCGTGACCTTTCGGAAGAGCGCAAGAGCGTTTTCCGCTCCACCATCTTCCCGATGGACACGGCACTGCTGAAAGGGAGTGGCATCCGGGAGTTTTCCGAAGAGATAAGCGACATCATCAGACCGCAGTGAGCATGGGCAGCAGGAAAGTGAACACGGAAGGCATCGACGAGGAACTGCTGTTAGCCTCCATCGGGCGGCGCACACAGGACGGGACACTGCGCCCCGCACAGGAAGTACCCGCAGCTGCACCGACCGAAGAGGACACCGCCGCACCGGAACCATCTCCTGTGCAACCCGTAACACGGGAAAAAGCGCAGAGGGAAAGTGGACGCCGGAAAAGGCAGGACGAGGACTACAACGAGCTATTCCTGCGCCGCAACGAGATAAAGACCCGCCAATGTGTCTATATCAGCCGTGACGTCCACGGCAAGATCCTCAGAATCGTGAACGACATCGCCGGAGGGGAAATCTCAGTAGGCGGATATGTGGATACCGTGCTGCGCCAGCATCTGGAACAGCACAAGGAGAGAATCAACGAACTGTACAAGAAACAACGTGAAGATCTGATTTGAAAATGGAAAAAGAAATGACACCGAATGAAAAAAGACCACAGCAAGACTGCGGAGGTATGTTTACCCAAGTGCAGGCGAGTGTGGAAATACTGTCGCCTGTCCCGGTAAGCGGCAAATGCAGTGAGAAGGACTATGAACGCCTGTTCATCCGCGACCCGGAAGTAAAGGCACGTGAGGGGAAGATGGCGTATGTGCGCCCGGAGTACCACGAGCGTATCATGCGTATCACCCGTGTAATCGGGCATGACCGGCTTACGCTGTCCGCTTACATCGACCATGTGCTGACGCACCACTTCAACCAGTGCGAAGATGCGATAAAGAGCCTTTATGCCCGAAATTACAATTCAGTATTCTAACCAAAAACGGAAGGATATGAATTACACAATCAGCATGACAGACATTCTGCTGGCGGTATCGGTCGGCTGCAACCTCTGGTTCCTGTTCCTGCTCCTTTACGAGCGCATCATGGACACGCGGATTGTCCGCTTCTTCAAGGGCATTGTCGGATTATGGCGGTCACTGGACGGGAATGAGGCTAAACGCATAGCGGCACACGAGGAAGTCCCTGCGGAAAAGGCGGACATCATCGGCAAGAGCCGTTTCAGGATGGCATCCACCCGGACAACCGCTGCCATACCGACGCAAGAAGCCGCCACTATTGAAAAAGGCATTGAGCTGTCGGAGGAAGAGGCTACTTTTGACGACGGAAAAACGGGAAACGCATCCCGCCCGGCACAAGTCCCGGAGGAAAAACTCGATGAGACCTTCACGAGCATACCGCCGGAGGAACTGGGATACGGGGACGACGAACCGGAAGAGGACGCCTCGGACACGCCACGGGCTTCGGGCAGCAGCTTTGACGAGATTGACGACGCCTGCAAGACCGCCAAAAACCCGGACGCGACACAGGCGGAACGTGAAAAGGCGGCTAAGGTGTTCACCGACATGGAGGGCACGGAGTTGTACGAGAAAATGATGGAAGGCTCTTCGGAGATAGGCATCCGCATCAAGGGGCTTATCGAGATTCGGCTGAAGAAATCTGAAAAGGAGTTCGTCGTGCCGGACAACATCGAGGAGTTCGACATTCGCAACTATGTATGACAACAATAAAAGAAATGAACATGAAAGAATGACATCAACCCACGCGGCGAGGAAACGCAAGGCGCATCCCCATCCGCAACGGACACGCCCACGTCCGTGGAAACAAACGGGCATCCACTAAAACCAAAGTAAAGAAACAAAGTATCAACCGCCCGACAAAGGACCATCCACCCTTTTGACGGCAAAAAACAAGAACAGTTTATGAACAAGAACATCTTGAAAAACAGAAAAGCAATCCTCTCCGCGGCACTTGTCATCGCCGCAACCGCCTCCGCTTTCGCGCAGGGAAACGGCATCGCGGGCATCAACGAAGCCACCTCTATGGTGAGTTCTTATTTCGACCCCGGAACTAAACTGATATACGCCATCGGTGCAGTCGTCGGGCTTATCGGGGGCGTAAAAGTGTACGGCAAGTTTTCATCGGGCGACCCCGACACCAGCAAGACAGCCGCCTCGTGGTTCGGCGCGTGCATCTTCCTGATTGTTGCCGCCACCATCCTGCGCTCATTCTTCCTTTAATAAATAATGTATGGCTGAATACCCAATCAACAAGGGTATCGGCCGTCCGGTAGAGTTCAAGGGCTTGAAGGCACAGTACCTCTTCATCTTCTGCGGAGGTCTGCTGGCTCTCTTCGTCCTGTTCGTCATCCTCTACATGGTCGGTATCGACCAGTGGATATGTATCGGCTTCGGCGCGGCATCGTCCTCCCTCCTTGTATGGCAGACCTTCGCGCTGAACGCCCGGTACGGTGAACACGGGCTGATGAAATTAGGAGCGGCACGGAGCCATCCCCGATACCTTATCAACCGGCGGCGGATAACCCGTCTGTTCAAACGACAACGAAAGGAAGAAAGACAATGAGGAATACATCGAAAATGACAACACTGGAAAACAGGTTCCCACTTTTAGCGGTGGAGCATGGCTGCATCATCTCAAAGGACGCCGACATCACGGTGGCTTTCGAGGTGGAACTACCGGAACTTTACACCGTGACGGGTGCGGAGTACGAGGCGATACACAGTTGCTGGTGCAAGGCTATCAAGGTGCTGCCGGACTACTCCGTCGTCCACAAACAGGACTGGTTCATCAAGGAACGCTACAAACCGGAGCTTCAGAAGGACGACATGAGCTTTTTAAGCCGCTCTTTCGAGCGTCACTTCAACGAGCGTCCGTACCTGAAACACACCTGCTACCTCTACCTGACCAAGACAACAAAGGAGCGTAACCGGATGCAGAGCAATTTCAGCACGCTGTGCCGGGGACATATCATCCCGAAGGAGCTGGACAGGGAAACCACGACCAAGTTCTTGGAAGCCTGCGAACAGTTCGAGCGCATCATGAACGACAGCGGGCTTGTCAGGCTGCGCCGCCTCTCCACCGATGAGATTGTGGGTACTGAGGGAAAGACGGGACTTATTGAACGCTACTTCTCGCTCATGCCGGAAGGTGACACCACCTTGCAGGACATCGAGCTTTCGGCAAGGGAGATGCGCATCGGCGACAACCGCCTGTGTCTGCACACCCTCTCCGACGCGGAAGACCTGCCGGGCAAGGTGGCTACCGACACCCGTTACGAGAAGCTCTCCACCGACCGGAGTGACTGCCGACTGTCATTCGCCTCCCCGGTGGGGCTTCTGCTCTCCTGCAACCATATCTACAACCAGTATGTGCTGATAGACAACAGTGAGGAAACCTTGCAGAAGTTCGAGAAGTCCGCCCGTAACATGCAGTCGCTATCTCGCTATTCAAGGAGCAACAGCATCAACCGCGAGTGGATAGACCAATACCTGAACGAAGCCCATTCCTACGGACTGACCTCGGTACGGGCACACTTCAACGTCATGGCGTGGAGCGACGATGCGGAGGAACTGAAGCATATCAAGAACGACGTGGGCAGCCAGTTGGCAAGCATGGAATGCGTGCCGCGCCACAACACCATCGACTGCCCGACACTCTACTGGGCGGCGATACCCGGCAATGCGGCGGACTTCCCGGCGGAAGAGAGTTTCCACACCTTCATCGAACAGGCGGTGTGCCTGTTCACAGAGGAAACCAACTACCGCAGCTCGCTCTCGCCCTTCGGCATCAAGATGGTGGACAGGCTCACGGGAAAACCGCTGCACCTTGACATCTCCGACCTGCCCATGAAGCGAGGTATCACGACCAACCGCAACAAGTTCGTGCTGGGTCCTTCGGGCAGCGGCAAGTCTTTCTTCATGAACCACCTCGTGCGCCAATATTATGAGCAAGGCGCACATGTGGTATTGGTGGACACGGGAAACTCCTATCAGGGCTTGTGCGGCATGATCCGACGCAAGACAGGCGGAGCGGACGGTGTGTATTTCACCTACACGGAAGATAAGCCCATCAGCTTCAACCCGTTCTACACCGACGATTACATCTTCGACGTGGAGAAGAAGGACAGCATCAAGACCCTGTTGCTGACGCTCTGGAAGTCGGAGGACGACAAGGTGACAAAGACGGAGAGCGGCGAGCTGGGCAGTGCCGTGAGTGCCTATATTGAGCGCATCCAATCCGACCGTAGCATCGTGCCGTCGTTCAACACCTTCTACGAGTATATGCGTGACGACTACCGCAAGGAACTGGCACAGCGTGACATCAAGGTGGAGAAGTCCGACTTCAACATCGACAACATGCTCACCACCATGCGGCAGTATTACCGGGGCGGGCGTTACGATTTCCTGCTCAACTCCACGGAGAACATCGACCTGCTCGGCAAGCGGTTCATCGTCTTCGAGATAGATTCGATTAAAGAAAACCGCGAACTGTTCCCCGTCGTGACCATCATCATCATGGAAGCCTTCATCAACAAGATGCGGCGGCTGAAAGGCGTGCGGAAACAGCTTATCGTGGAAGAGGCTTGGAAGGCCCTCTCATCGGCGAACATGGCTGAATATCTGCGCTATATGTATAAGACGGTCAGAAAATATTACGGCGAGGCAATCGTGGTGACGCAGGAGGTGGACGACATTATCAGTTCTCCGGTGGTCAAAGAGAGCATTATCAACAACTCGGATTGTAAAATCCTGCTTGACCAAAGGAAATATATGAACAAGTTCGACCAGATACAGGCGTTGCTCGGACTGACGGAAAAGGAGAAGTCGCAGATACTCTCCATCAACATGGCGAACAACCCTTCACGGCTCTACAAGGAGGTGTGGATAGGCTTGGGCGGCACGCAGTCGGCGGTCTATGCCACGGAGGTCAGCGCGGAAGAGTATCTGGCGTACACCACCGAGGAAACGGAAAAAGTGGAGGTTTACCGTCTGGCGGAGAAGCTGGGCGACGACATCGAAGCCGCCATCCGGCAGCTTGCCGAAAGGCGGAGAAACAAGGAATAACTAAAAAACAGAATGTATCAACCAAAAAAGAAAAACGCGTATGAATTTACCAAAAGTGAAAATGCTGCAAGTCAGCAAGTGCCTTATCGGATTGGCGGTCATGATGCTGCAATCCTGCGACGTGGCCGACAACCGCCGCGACATGCTGTGCGGGAACTGGGAGAGCGTGGAGGGAAAACCTGACGTGCTTATCTACAAGGAGGGCGAAGCTACAAAGTGACGGTGTTCCGTCGTAGCGGTCTGCGCCGCAAGCTCAAGCCGGAAACCTATCTCTTGCAGGAGGAGAACGGCAACCTGTTCATGAACACCGGCTTCCGCATCGACGTGTCCTACAACGAGGCCACGGATGTGCTGACTTTCTCGCCAAACGGGGACTATGTGCGGGTGAAGCCGCAGCCGGGACATCCGACCGAAGAATAACAACCACTAAAATCCAAAGTAACATGAGAACAAGAATAACAATGATTATCTGCCTGTGCCTGCTTTTCGCGGGCAGGGCAAGCGCACAGTGGGTCGTAAGCGATCCGGGCAATCTAGCGCAGGGCATCATCAATGCCTCCAAAAACATCATCCATACCTCCAAGACCGCCACGAACATGGTGAGCAACTTTCAGGAGACGGTGAAAATCTATCAGCAGGGCAAGAAGTATTACGATGCCCTCAAATCGGTGAACAATCTGGTCAAGGACGCCCGCAAGGTGCAGCAGACCATCCTGATGGTGGGCGACATCACAGACATCTATGTGAACAGTTTCCAACGGATGCTCCGTGACGGGAATTTCAGACCCGAAGAGCTTTCCGCAATCGCTTTCGGCTACACGAAACTGCTGGAGGAAAGCAACGAAGTGTTGACGGAACTCAGGAACGTGGTGAACATCACCACGCTCTCCATGACCGACAAGGAGCGCATGGACGTGGTGGAACGCTGCCACTCGAAGATGAAGCGTTACCGCAACCTCGTGAGCTACTACACGAACAAGAACATCTCCGTGAGTTACCTGCGTGCGAAAAAGAAGAACGACCTCGACCGCATCATGGGGCTGTACGGGAACATGAACGAAAGATACTGGTAGCCTATGAAGTTCGACAACCTTCATCAGATTTTACGTTCACTTTATGAGCAGATGATGCCGCTGTGTGGGGACATGGCTGGTGTGGCGAAAGGCATCGCCGGGCTGGGTGCGCTGTTCTACGTCGCCTACCGGGTATGGCAGTCGCTGGCGAGAGCTGAACCGATAGACGTATTCCCGATGCTCCGTCCTTTTGCCATCGGTCTGTGCATCATGTTCTTCCCGACTGTGGTGCTGGGCACGATAAACAGCATCCTCTCACCCGTCGTACAGGGCACGGCAAAGATGCTGGAGGCGGAAACGCTGGACATGAACCGATACCGGGAGCAGAAGGACAAACTGGAATACGAGGCGATGGTACGCAACCCCGAAACCGCCTACCTCGTGTCCAACGAGGAATTTGACAAGCAACTGGAGGAACTCGGCTGGTCGCCCTCCGACATGGTGACGATGGCGGGAATGTATATCGACCGGGGAATGTACAACATGAAGAAGAGCATCCGCGACTTCTTCCGCGAGATACTCGAACTGCTGTTCCAAGCCGCCGCCCTCGTGATAGACACCGTCCGCACCTTCTTTCTCGTGGTGCTGGCGATTCTCGGTCCGATAGCCTTCGCCCTGTCGGTATGGGACGGTTTCCAAAACACGCTCACGCAGTGGATATGCCGCTATATACAGGTCTATCTGTGGCTACCGGTATCGGACATGTTCAGCACCATACTGGCGAAGATACAGGTTCTGATGCTGCAAAACGACATCGAGCGGATGCAGGCAGACCCGAACTTCTCGCTGGATTCGAGCGACGGGGTGTATATCGTATTCCTCTGCATCGGCATCATCGGCTACTTTACCATTCCCACCGTTGCGGGCTGGATTATCCAAGCCGGAGGCATGGGCGGTTACGGTCGCAACGTGAACCAGATGGCGGGACGAGCCGGAAGCATGGCGGGCAGCGTGGCGGGTGCAGCCGCAGGAAACGCAGTCGGACGTGTCGGCAAATTGCTGAAATAATCAATGTGCAATCATAAATTGGAAAATATAAATGGAATTCAAATCACTTAGAAACATCGAATCGTCGTTCAGGCAGATACGCCTGTTCGGTATCGTCTTCCTCTCGCTGTGCGCCGTGGTGACGGTGTGGAGCGTGTGGAACTCCTACCGTTTCGCAGAGAAGCAACGGGAGAAAATCTATGTGCTGGACAACGGCAAGAGCCTGATGCTCGCCTTGTCTCAGGATTTGTCGCAGAACCGCCCGGCGGAGGCACGGGAACATGTGCGCCGTTTCCACGAGATGTTCTTCACGCTATCACCTGAAAAAAGCGCGATTGAACACAACGTGAAACGTGCCTTGCTGCTGGCGGACAAGAGCGTGTACCACTATTATTCGGACTTCGCGGAGAAGGGGTACTACAACCGCATCATCGCCGGGAACATCAACCAAGTGCTGAAGGTGGACAGCGTGGTGTGCGACTTCAACGCCTATCCCTACCGTGCCGTGACCTACGCCACACAGAAAATCATCCGGCAGAGCAACGTCACCGAGCGCAGCCTCGTGACCACCTGCCGCCTGCTGAACGCATCGCGGTCGGATGACAACCCGAACGGTTTTACCATCGAGGGTTTCACCATCATTGAGAACAAGGATTTACAGACTATCAAACGGTAACAGGACATGAAAAGTATCAGAAAATCAATGTGGGGCATGTATTGGAAACTCCACGACAAACGGAAACGCTTGGCGGCAAGTCTCAAAGGGTATCTGGACGGCTTGCCGCCGGAAACACGCCGCCGCATCGTGCTGGGGATGTTCGCCGCCTTCGCGGTGCTTGCCCTTTACACCTTCGGCAGAGCCGTCTATGACATCGGCAGGAACGACGGCTCACATATGGAAACGGGACACGCCGGACGGGTGGAACTGCCGACCCCGGCGGAAACAGGCAATCACTTAACACCTTATTTATATGGAACAGACAAAGAATGAACCGACGAAAGAGAACAAAGCTGCTCCCGAAACGGGGAAACCGAAAAAGGAGCGCGAACCGCTGACAGAGGCGCAACGGCTGAAACGGCAGAAGATGATCGTGCTGCCCGCTATGGTGTTGGTGTTCATCGGGGCGATGTGGCTGATATTCGCCCCGTCCTCCGGCAAGGAGCAACCGCCGGGAACGGACGGATACAACACCGAGATGCCCGACGCTGACAAGGCGAACCGGCAGATTATCGGCGACAAGCTGAAAGCCTACGAGCATGGGGAGATGGAAGAGCGTCAGGAGAGCCGCAACCGTGCCATCGGGCAGCTGGGCGACATGTTCGACCGCGAGATAGCGGGAACGGAGAACGGAGTGGACTTCGACCTCGCCAATCCGGGCGGCAAGGAAGAAAGGGCAAAGCCAGCCACGCCGCAGACCATCCAGTCCTCCGCAGCCGCCTACCGTGACCTGAACGCCACGCTCGGAAACTTCTACGACCAGCCGAAAAACGACAATGCGGAGATGGACGAATTGTTGGAGCGCATCGCATCGCTGGAGTCGGAACTGGAAAGCGAGAGGGGCAAGGCTTCCTCTATGGACGAGCAGGTGGCTCTTATGGAGAAGTCCTACGAGCTGGCGGCAAAGTACATGGGCGGTCAGAACGGAGGACAGCCATCGGCGGAACAGAGGGCAGAGCCAACTACCGTGCAGAAAGGGAAGAAGAACAAGGCAATGCCTATCAGACAGGTGGAGCATCAAGTAGTTTCTTCACTCTCACAGCCTATGAGTAACGCGGAGTTTGTCGCCGCCTTATCGCAGGAACGCAACCGGGGTTTCAACACGGCTGTCGGCACGGCGGAGGTATTGGACAGGAACACCATACCGGCGTGCGTGCATGGGGCGCAGAGCGTGACGGACGGGCAGACGGTAAGGCTGCGCCTGCTGGAGCCTATGGCGGTGGCAGGCAGGACAATACCCCGGGGTGCGGTGGTGGTCGGCACGGGCAAGATACAGGGTGAGCGGCTCGACATCGAGATTACCTCGCTGGAATACGACGGCACGATTATCCCCGTGGAGCTTGCGGTCTATGACACGGACGGACAGCCCGGCATCTTCATCCCGAACTCGATGGAGATGAACGCCGTCCGGGAGGTCGCCGCCAACATGGGCGGCTCGCTGGGAAGCAGCATCAACATCTCCACCAATGCCGGGGCGCAGCTCGCCTCCGACTTGGGCAAGGGGCTGATACAAGGCACGAGCCAGTACATCGCCAAAAAGATGCGAACCGTCAAGGTGCATCTGAAAGCCGGGTACAGGGTCATGCTTTACCAAGAAAAATATTGAAAACAATAAAAATTACCACTAAAATCCAAAAGTAATGAGAAAAGTAATCATCATGTTTGCCCTCGCTATGGGCATCATAACTGCCAACGCGCAGGAGAATGTAACCGTTGAAACGACCAACGGAAGTGAACAACCGACCTTGACGAAGGAGGTCTATCCGCAGAAGGAGGCGGACGGCGACCTATATCACGGGCTGTCACGCAAGCTGACCTTCGACCGCATGATACCGCCGCACGGTCTGGAAGTGACCTACGACAAGACCGTCCACGTCATTTTTCCGGCGGAGGTGCGCTATGTCGATTTAGGCTCGCCCGACCTGATTGCCGGGAAAGCCGACGGAGCGGAGAACATCATCCGTGTGAAGGCTACCGTAAGGAATTTTCCCAACGAAACGAATATGTCCGTCATCACGGAGGACGGCAGTTTCTACACCTTCAACGTGAAGTACGCCGCCGAACCGCTGTTGCTCAACGTGGAGATGTGCGACTTCATCCATGACGGCAGCACGGTGAACCGCCCGAACAACGCGCAGGAAATCTATCTGAAAGAGCTGGGCAGCGAAAGCCCGATGCTGGTGCGCCTTATCATGAAGTCCATCCACAAACAGAACAAGCGCGAGGTGAAGCATATCGGCTGCAAGCGTTTCGGCATCCAATACCTGTTGAAAGGCATCTACACGCACAACGGCTTGCTTTATTTCCACACGGAGATAAAGAACCAGAGCAACGTGCCTTTCGATGTGGACTACATCACTTGGAAAATCGTGGACAAGAAGGTTGCGAAGCGTACTGCCGTGCAGGAGCAGATTATTCTGCCGCTCCGCGCGCAGAACTACGCCACCCTCGTGCCGGGCAAAAAGAGCGAGCGCACGGTCTTCACGATGGCGAAGTTCACCATCCCCGATGACAAGTGCCTCGTGGTGGAATTGAACGAGAAGAACGGCGGCCGTCACCAGTCCTTCGTGATTGAGAACGAGGATTTGGTACGCGCGGGTACCATCAACGAACTTCAAGTACGCTGACCATGAGAAAGTACATCGCAATAATCATCGCGTCGCTTGCCCTTTTACAGGGCAGGCGCACGCCCAGCGGTGTCTGCCGAAGATGCAGGGCATCGAGGTGAGGGCGGACATGGCGGACGGCTTCAATCTCGGCGGCAAGGACGGCGGGTACAGCTTCGGGGCGGCTCTCTCCACCTACACGAAGAAGGGGAACAAGTGGGTGTTCGGTGGCGAATACCTGTTGAAGAACAATCCCTACAAGGACACCAAGATACCCGTGGCGCAGTTCACGGCGGAGGGCGGCTATTACTTCAAGATACTGTCGGACGCCCGAAAGATTGTTTTCGTCTATGCCGGGGCTTCGGCTCTCGCCGGATATGAGGCGGTAAATTGGGGGAAGAAGGTGCTGCATGACGGCTCCACGCTGCACGACCGGGACGCCTTCATCTACGGCGGTGCGCTGACGCTCGATGTGGAGTGTTACGTGGCAGACCGTATCGCCCTGCTTGCCAACCTGCGGGAGCGTTGCCTTTGGGGTGGCGACACACGGAAGTTCCACACGCAGTTCGGGGTCGGTATCAAGTTCATCATCAACTGACACGGGCATGGAAAGGACGGAAATAGATGCTGTCAGAAGGATGCCGCTTGCGGATTTTCTCGCACGGCTGGGGCATGAGCCTGTCAGAAGGAGCGGTAACGAGCTGTGGTATCTTGCCCCGTACAGGGGCGAGCGCACATCCTCTTTCCGTGTGAACGTGGCGAAACAGCTCTGGTACGACTTCGGTTTGGGCAAGGGCGGCGACATCTTCACGCTTGCCGGGGAGTTTCTGCAAAGCGATGACTTCATGAAGCAAGCGAAGTTCATAGCGGAAGCCGCCAATATGACGGTTGCCGGATGGGAAAAGCCCGTCTATCTCTCGAAGCCGACCGAATCCGTTTTTGAGGATGTGGAGGTCGCTCCGCTGCTCCGCTCACTGCTGACGGAGTATTTAGAGGAACGGGGCATCCCTTACGCCATCGCATCCCGTCACTGCTGCCGCTTGAACTACGGTGTGCGTGGGAAACGGTATTTTGCCGTTGGCTTTCCGAACATGGCAGGTGGCTATGAAGTCAGAAGCCGATATTTCAAGGGTTGCATACCTCCGAAGTCTGTATCACTGGTAAAGGCGAATGACATCCCGGCTGACGAGTGCCTCGTGTTCGAGGGCTTCATGGACTTTCTCTCTGCCGTGACGCTTGGTGTAACCGGTAACGCTGACTGTCTTGTGCTGAACTCAGTCGCCAACGTGGAGAAGGCGGCGGGATTGCTGGACGGATACGGGCGCATCGGCTGCTTCCTCGACCGTGACGAAGCCGGACGGCGGACGCTTGCCGCACTTACCATGCGATACGGGGAACGTGTCACCGACCGTTCCTCCCTCTATGACGGTTGCAAGGACTTGAACGAGTACCTGCAACTGACAACGAAAAAACAGAAAAACAACCATCTAAAAATCGAAGAACAATGAACATACTGAACAACAGAAACAAGAGAACATCAATATTCAAGGCAGTGGCGTTATGCCTGATAGCCGCCATGTCATTCACCCTCGTGTCATGTGACGATGACATGGACATCCAGCAGTCCTATCCCTTCACGGTGGAGGTCATGCCCGTGCCGAACAAGGTAGTAAAGGGGCAGACAGTGGAAATCCGCTGTGAACTGAAAAAGGAGGGCGACTTTTCGGGTACGCTCTATACCATCCGCTATTTCCAGTTCGAGGGGGAAGGCTCGCTCAAAATGGATAACGGCATCACCTTCCTGCCTAACGACCGCTACCTGCTGGAGAACGAAAAATTCCGCCTGTACTACACGGCGGCGGGTGATGAGGCGCATAATTTCATCGTGGTGGTGGAGGATAACTTTAGCAACTCCTACGAACTGGAATTTGACTTCAACAACAGGAATGTAAAGGACGACGATCTTACCATCGTTCCCATCGGCAACTTCAGCCCCTTGTTGAATGATGCGTGTATTCATGACAATGCTCTGTTCACTTCTGACGGTCTGTTCTGTGTCCGCGCAGATCAGCCGCCAAGAGGGAACGGACGGGCAGGCGGCAATCTACCGACTGCCGCTTATGGAACGTGCTTTTTTATGCTGCCGCTACTTTGAAGGCTGGCACTCAGAAAAACACTACCCATACGTCGGTTGGGGTCACAAACTTTTGCCAAACGAGAAGTATTCGGCACGAACCATGACAAAACGGGATGCGGATGAACTTTTGCGGAAAGACCTGCGCAAATTTGTCGCCATGTTCCGTAAATTCGGGGTTGATTCGATTTTGCTTGGCACGTTAGCTTACAATGTGGGACCGGCGAAGCTGTTAGGCAGCAAAACAATCCCCAAAAGCACCTTAATCAAGAAGCTGGAAGCTGGTGACAGGAACATCTACCGTGAGTATATAGCCTTCTGCAACTACAAAGGAAAACGCCACGCCATGCTGCTCAAACGGAGAAAGGCGGAGTTTGCGCTGTTGTATATCCCATAAAAGGACTGACAAAACTGGCAAAAGACGTGCCATATTTAACTTGGCACGTCTTTTGCTCTATCACTTGATAGATTATCGTAGGATTTTCTCGTTAATTGACATCGTTGAGCCATTTTTGCCTATCGGTTTCCAAATAACACTTCAAGTTGTAAGTGTTGTGAGAGCAATACAAAACATAGTTATTAACCATAAAAAGTATAGCGAAATTATGAAGAAAGTATTTAGGAAAATTCAGAAAGGAACAACAAAAATGATTGAACGTATCAAATCGTTGGGGGAAATGGAGACGAAGCAGAAATGTGTAGTTCAACGGTTCGAGATTATCATTCCCCTCCACCAAAAAATAACGACCCAATATATAGCCTCCGCAAGTTTTACTTGCGGATTTTTTAGTTATCGCAGATTGGACAAAGGTTTCTTTGCTACTTTCTTTGTCCGCCATCATGCTCACTGAAAGAAAGTAGGGCGGCTCTCGCCGCCCCGCCACTCAAAAGCGTGTGTAAAGTCCCGTCACCATCGTGAACATTTCCTCCAGCATATCAAAATAGATACCCTCGTGTACGGCAATGTCCTTTGTCTTGCACTCAAAGGTCTTTTTGCTGAACGTCCTGCGGTAGAAGCGCATATTGTAGAGGTCTGCCCCTTCGTCATAGATGATGTCAAGGCGGTTGGCACTTGTTTTGTTCCTTGCAAGGCTCATCCGTAAGCCGTTGCCCATATCTATGAAATCACGGCTACCTGTCATGGCGGTGAAGCGTTTTCCGCCTATCTGCTGTAATATCGTCTTGGCTATCATATCTTTTGTTTTTAGGGTTTTAAGTATTGGCGGTGCGGACACCGCCATCCCGTTCAAAATTCTCGCATTTCGGAAATGGGGGTCTGCCGTTGTAGCCACTCTTTCACACATTCCATATTGTACTCGCTCGTGATGACTGCCGTATGGCTGTCGGTGGCGGTGAAACGTGTGCTTTCGTAATCATCTATCCACCCCTTGAGGGTGTCCGTTCCCCACGCTCCGGTATCGTCAAAGATACCGTCCAATGCCGTGATAGGTTCGCTGAACTTGACTATCAGCGTTTGATAGGTCGTGTTCATAGTCTGTCCTCCTTTCCCTTCTTTGCGTTCAGCCACTTGTCCCGTGCGGCTCGGCACTCGTCCAACGTGGGTTTGACACAAGAGAACAATTCTCTGTCTATGGGGTGGCGGTAGTCGTACTGCACAAGTGTCCGCCTGCGTCTTCCGATACCCGATTGGAAACGCTCGTATTTCTCCGTACCTGCTTCCGCGCAGGTGCTTACTCCGTTGATGGTCATTCGTGTTGTCATAATGTTGCTTTTTAGATGGTTAAAAATGTACTGACAGAACTCTGTTCTTCATCACCATTTCGGGGTTGCTTGTGTAGCGTTGGTGCAGGTAGAAATGGTGTGAGCCGAAGCCGTAAAGGAAAAACTTGTCAAGTTCGTGCTTCTCGGCAAACTCCTTTACGCTCTTTCTCAATTCCCCCTCACTCGTTGTGAGAGTGAGGAGGTTCACAAATTCAAGGAACATCGTGGGGATTGCATCATCCACACACAAATCATACTTTCAATTCTTACTTCCATATCAATGTTGTTTTAGGGGTTATGCTATGCCGCTTTCATCCGCTCACGGATAAGGTTGGCGTTCTTGTTCACAAGGTCTATGATGCGCTCGTGATATTCGGTGTCCTGGTTGTGCTTGCCGTGGCACTGCACCACTTCGAGGGTTCGCAAGTCCACCTCTACGGTTTCAATAATCTCATCGCCAATCCTTGCCGATAGTATGAGGGTGTCGGCTTTCTTGTAGTATCCACTGCCAAACACGCAGATGCCCTGCGTCTTGCCCTCGTTGTAATACTCGTCTATGCTTTCAAGCACCTTGACGATTATTTCCTCGTCCGTGATTACCAAGCCGAAGAATTTGGATTTGTTGGCGATGAAATCCTCCGCATCTTTCTTTCGTTGGAGTTGTCGCTGTTGCTCACGCTCACGCCTTTCAATCTCCCAACGGCGTTGCTCTGCGGCTCTTTCCTTCTCGTGTATGGCTTCAATTTTTCGGGTTGCGTTGTCGTGTGCCGCCATGAAATCTTCGGGACAGATGTTCTTCGGGTTACGGAGGTCTTGACCGAGTTTTTTGAGCATACGCAGATAGTCGCACCACATTGAGAGGTTGTCTATCTGATACTTGTGACGCTTGGCAATCAGATATGATGCCCAACATTCATCGGCAGTACGGGTATTGAAAAGAAAGTGTTTCATGACCTCAATCTCACCGCCTTTCATAAGGGTTTCAATTCTTGGGTCTGAAAGCAAGGCTTTGAAAAGACGCACGGGGGAGATGCCGTGGAAATCGCCCTTGAAGCCGTTACGTCTGAGTTGGGGCAATATCCTCATCTTTGGATATGCACAGCTTCTTGCCACCACATCATCGTATAGGCTGTTGTGCGGTCTTACCTCCATATCGCTGCCTAATGCCCACACATCGCAATAGCAGAAAAGGAAGCCACGGAGCAACGCCATGTCCGTAACCTTGCCGTCGGGTGAAATCCAACGCTGCACGACCTCGTGGCAGTAGAAACGCATCGGTTCGCCTTTCCTGCTCTCGCATCTGACCTGCGCCACGCGGATTACCTGATACCCTTTGCAGGTGGTTATCACGCTGAAATTCTGCGTTTCCTTGTAGATGCGTCTGCGTGTGTCCTGCACTTTGAGTTCGGCATGGCATTTGGGGCAGGTGCAGCCTTCAAGGGTGTCGCATAGTCCGCTGTCGCTGTGCCACTCGTGACCGCAGTCGGAACAGGTGATGTTCCCTTTCTTGGTGCGGTAGCCGATATGCTCAACGCAGTGGCGGTATGCCCAATCTATTTGTGTCGCTGATATGGGGCGAAGGTTGGCGGAAAGTCTTGCCACCTCTTTCTGTATCTTGGTCTTCGGTTTCATAAGCCTAAATCAAATAATGAGGGTTGGGGTTGGTTTTCTTTTCTCGCTGACGGTCTGTGGCGGTTCTGCAACTTGCGGAGTTCCTCCTCTTGGTATTTGCGGACAGCGTTCTGACGTGCCTCCGCCTTTTCCTCTGCCGTGAGTTTCACAACGTGGTTCACAACCACTTGGCAGTCCATCGGTTTGCCCACCTCTATCTCGTTTTCCTCATAGTAGTGGATGGCTTGCCCGAATATCTCTCCGTCCGTGAAACCGTTGCAACCGCTTTTCTGCACATAGTTCAGAATGTGGGTCACGCACTCGTCCATGTTCTTGGCAGGGTTGCGGTACTTCTTTGCAAATAGCGCATCTTCCTCCGCACGCTGTTCCAAGTACATATATATCGTTCTCTTGAAATGGTCTGTTCCTTTCATATCGCTGTCATTTTTAGATTATCTGTTTCAGTATCTCTCTCCAATAGGTCGGCTCTACCTCGCTGAGAAGGAAGTCCATGAAATCCCTCCGTGCGTCCTTGTTCAGTTCGTGGTACAATCTTCGGAAAGTTTCAAAATTGCCGTTGATGTACGTTTCCACCATATACACGAAGATGTTGTCCACCTCGTAATATCTGCACTGCTGCGCTGCCGTCTTGCTGTTTCTTTTTGCCATGTCGGTAAGGGTTAAAGGGTGAATAACCAAAGGATGAAGCCAAAGAAGGCAATGGTGGAAAGGATAGCCACGATTACACCTATCGCCACTCGGAACACTCCGTTTACAATCTCTCTGATGATGCCCCAAAGGATGCCGAACACCCCGAAGGCGGTGCGCATCATCAAGCCGCATATCGCCAACCCGATGTGTTGCGCCATTTGTCTGAAATTTGCCGTTGCCGTCATATCTTCGCTGTTTTTGATTTTTTTGTTTTTAATGCGGATTCAAGAGCTGAGGGAGTTGAGTTTCAAACTATCTTATCTGCCTCTCGTTTATCCGACATTTTTTTTATGCGTCTTTCTGTCGCATCGGTCGTTTTCGTTTCGGGTGCTTGAAAAGGTAGGGATTAGGGAATGCAAGGTTTTTCGGTCAAAATACTACCCGCAGGGCTGGAGATTTTTACCGAAAACAGGAGGCTTGACCTTGCTTTCCCGTCCAATCCCGGAATTACCTTTGCGCCCAGAACGAAAATGACTGACTGATGCGGCTTACTGAAAGGCGCAAAATGGAGGTAAACGAAAACAGAGGCAGATTGTGTAGAAAAAAACTTCAGGGGAAAATCCGTAAAAAAAAGAATCACCAAAAGGAAAAAGACATCACCGGAAGCGTGAAAAGGGCAAACCACAACAAAGGAAGTATGATTGTTTCCGATCCGACGGAACTTGTTCAGCCGGGTGGCAACAATCATTCTTCCCGGTTTGTCCGGCTGTGTGTGGGCGCCTGTTTCATTCATGGGGCAGGCTGACACACTCTGCATTCACTTTCCGCTTCCGGCAAAAGAGACAGCGAAAAAAGAAAAATCATTTGAAAACCCGTAAAAGCACCTCTTGGCATAGGCGCAAAAGAAAGGGGCATTGCTTCATCTGTCTAAACATCGTTTAGGCGTGAGGCAATGCCCTTTTCTCCAGCTATGCGGTAGTCGGCACACGTTTGTTCCAAACTCGTTTTGGGCAATGGTGTGCCGACGGACAATACCGCTTTTACGGAAAATTCTTATGAATGAGGGGATAAAAAACGGGAGTTATATCAAAATCTCGAATTAAATAGCTACTTTTGCATACGAAGAGTTCTTTGAAGGTTACGCAACGCGCAGAAGGATAATGCAGTAGATAACTAACTAAATCGTAACCTATTACTATCAAGAGCAATTAACCTACGCTCATTTCCAATAAATTACACTCTTTTCGTAACTTCATTCAGCAAATATTTATAAGATAAATTGTTATTCTTTTTCATGAATAATATTATTTTTGTTGTTGAATACTATTTTTATAATTAAGCCTTATGAAATGTGTTCGGATTTCAAACCGAAGAGTTGAGCCGCAAACAAAACTCTTCGGTTCTTTTTTTCATGGTACTATATGTGTGTGTTAATCATTAATAAATATATACTTTATCCCCTTCTATCTTATATTTAAACCCGGCAATAATTTGTTGCAAAGTATAAAATACTTCCTCCAACGTCTCATCATGCAGGAATTTAACCGTTAAACGTTCATCCTTCAATCCCTTGGAATTAAGGTAAACCGTTACCCCATGATTCCGTTCTATTTCTTTTATGACAGTGTACAATGAAACACTTTGGAAAACCATCTGCCCCTTTTCCCAGGCCAGTACATAATCCAACCGGACATGCTTATGTTCACTTCGCCCTGTTTCCCTGTCATATACGATTTGTTCCTCCGGGTTAAGAATAAAACTTTCCTGACCTGAATTAATATCGACTTTAATTTTCCCTTCCACCAGTGAAGCGGCCGTTTTTTTATCATCCGGATAAGACGAAATATTAAAAACCGTACCCAATGCCTCTACAGACATATCCTGTGTTTTGACAATAAAAGGTTTCTTCTTATCCGGCGAAACCGAAAACTTAGCCTCTCCGCTTAAATAAATATTACGATTCTTCCCTTTAAATTCAGCCGGGTAAAACAGAGAACTTCCTGAATTGACCATCACCTCTGAATGATCGGGCAATATAACGGTACGTATTTCCCTGCGGGGACAAAACATTCTACCCATGCAACTTCCTCCACCGTATGATTTTGTACATACTGCCACGAAAACCATACGCTAAGTAAAGGTATCAGAATAACAGCCGCCACCTGTCCCCATTTCCGGAATGAGAAATGTATCCTCCTGCGTTGCGGAAATCCTAAACGCCTTTCCACTTCATCGAAAGACTGCTCTACCGATCTATCTTCTTTTATCTGAATATCATCCCAAATCCGGCAAAGGGCTTCTTCCTTCTCTTCCAATGAAAAAGAGAAAAACCAGCGAGCAAAGCTCTTCCGGATTTCTTCCGGATGATCTTTCTTAAAGAAATTTTCTATGATCTGATATACTTCGACATAATGTTATTTTCCGTTATCTATAAATTAAGACACGCGAGAATAACAATGCACCCAAAAAAAGTAACTATTTTTTTATATAAAGAAGGAAGTAAATAAAAACAAGGTCTTTCTGATCTCTTTCAACGCCAAGTTCAGGTGATTCTCTACGGTTTTCTTAGAAATACCCATCCGGGTCGCTATCTCATCATTTGTCAGCCCCTCTCTCCGGCTCATTTCATAAATAGCTTTACGTTTACGGGGCATACGGCTGACAGTCAATTGCTCCAGTAATTTTATCTCACGGGCATACAATTCCCCTTCAATAGTCAGTTCAGTTTCTCCCTCATACTCTTCCTGGTAACTTTCTTCCACATATTTGCGCCGCAGATAATTCAGAGCCATATTCTTCGCCATCCGGTAAACGTACGAATTAAACGACTCAACAGCCCCCAACTGTTCCCTGCTCTCCCAAATTCTCATAAAAACATCCTGAGCTAATTCTTCAGCTATAATCTCCGATTTGATAAGATGGCTTATAAAGTATTTAACCTTTGGGAAATAATTCATAAACAGGCACCTGAAAGCGTCATGACTCCCCAATACCAGTTCTTTTATATATAATGTATCCTTTTCCATAAAAGTATCTCCCGGACAAATATAGTACAAATACAATAAAACAAAACGAATCAGATTCTATTTAACACCCCGGAAATAACTTATTTCGACTATTTACTTAGGAGAAGAAAGAGAATCCTATGGTGCTTTTTTGTTCCTTTTAAAAGGAACCATTAGCAAAAAATAAGCAGATTCGCTATCAGGGGAATCTGCTTATCTTCTTTTTATAAATATAATTAATGATGGAACAAACGTATCCCTGTAAATGCCATCGTTATACCATATTTATCACAAGTATCGATCACATGATCGTCACGAACGGAACCGCCTGCCTGTGCGATATATTCGACACCGCTTTTATGAGCACGTTCGATGTTGTCACCGAAGGGGAAGAAAGCATCTGAGCCCAGTGCTACCCCTTTCAGGGTGTCCAGCCAGGCACGTTTCTCTTCGCGGGTCAGCACTTCCGGTTTTTCGGTGAAGAACTGCTGCCAGATACCGTCGGTCAAAACGTCTTCGTGGTCATCGCTGATATATACGTCGATTGTATTATCGCGGTCGGCACGACGGATCTTTTCGATCCAGGGCAGGTTCATTACTTTCGGATGCTGGCGGAGATACCAGATGTCGGCTTTGTTTCCGGCCAGACGGGTACAATGGATACGGCTCTGCTGACCGGCACCGATACCGATAGCCTGTCCGTCTTTTGTATAGCAGACAGAATTACTCTGCGTATATTTTAATGTAATAAGGGCAATGATAAGATCGCGTTTGGCAGCTTCAGAAAATTCCTTATTTTGAGTCGGGATGTTTGTCAGCAGGCTTTCGTCTAGTTTAATCTCGTTACGGCCCTGTTCGAAAGTGATACCGAACACATCTTTATGTTCAATCGGAGCCGGCTTATAAGACGGATCGATCTTAATCACGTTATACGTTCCTTTCCTTTTGTTTTTCAAGACCTCTAAGGCTTCCGAGGTATAATCGGGAGCGATGACACCGTCGGAAACTTCGCGGTTGATCAGGCGGGCAGTAGCTTCATCGCAAGTATCGCTCAAAGCGATAAAATCACCGTAAGAAGACATGCGGTCTGCACCACGGGCACGGGCATAAGCGGTTGCCAGAGGAGTAAGAGGCAGGTCGTCTACAAAATAGATTTTCTTCAGGGTATCGCTCATCTCGATTCCCACAGCGGCACCCGCCGGACTGACATGCTTAAAAGATGCGGCAGCCGGTAGTCCGGTAGCCTCTTTTAGTTCTTTCACCAATTGCCAGCTATTGAAAGCGTCCATGAAATTAATATATCCGGGACGGCCGTTCAATACCTCTATAGGCAATTCCCCCTGCTGCATAAAAATGCGCGACGGCTTCTGGTTGGGGTTACAGCCGTACTTCAGTTCTAAAGAGTTTTTGTTTTCTGTGCTCATATTGCTTGTTATATATGATTCTATCTCATCTCCGCCATTCCTTCTTCAAGGGTATGAGGAGTATAACCTAACTCACGTTTTGCTTTTTCGATGCTCAGCCCGCTGAAACGGGGACGTGGAGTTGCTTCGTTCATTTCTTCGGTGGTGACCGGGATAATCAATGAACGATCCAGTTTGAAATAATCGGCAACACGGTAAGCTATATCGGCTATCGAAAGGCATTCGCCTCCACAAATATGCCAAGTACCGTTTAGAGAAACATGCATCAGTTTTTCTACTCCGATAGCGATATCCTCTACCCAAGTCGGTGTACGGTACTGATCGGAAACGACCCGTATCTGCTGACCAGCTTCCAGGCGGTTCTTTACCAATTGCAAGATATTGCCATGTTGCCCCGGCAATGCTTTTCCGTAGACAACGACCACGCGGACATTCGCATAATTACTGCAATTGGCAGCCACGGCCAATTCTCCCTGATATTTCGACAGGCCATAATAATTCACCGGAGCCGGAATATCTTCCTCGGTGTATAAAGAAGGATTCTTTCCGTCAAAGACAAAATCGGTCGACAGATGAATAAAACGGCTATCTTCCCGCTCGCAACAACGCGCCATATTTTCAACGGCAAGTACATTGGCAGCATGCGCCTCTTCATGATGGGACTCACAATAATCGGGAACGGAAAGTGCAGAAGCGTTTATCACGACATCAGGACGCATCTCCCCGATCAATCGCCCGATGGCCGGATGATCGTTGATATCCGCCTGAACGAAATGGGTATTACTCTCCGGGTGAATATCTTTATGCAAGGAACATCCTGTCAGTTCATACCCACCACACAGGGACAGATGTTGCAAGATGCGTCTGCCTGTAAAGCCGTTTGCTCCAATTATCAGCGTTTTCATCAGAATGAATATATTAATACACCTAATACACGGTGGTTAGTTACTGAATGGGTATCACGAATACGTCCATCGGCAAGTGTACGGTCGCCATACCAGGCCAGAGACGGACTGTACTCCACTCCCAATTTCCAGTGAGGCAACACATATGACATTTGCAAATTAGTGGTAAAGACCTGATCCACATCGAGGCCCACTCCATAAGTCGGTCCGACAATATCCTTGCCTGCCCCCAGGTTCTTCAAATACCCGACAAACAATCCGGGTTGCCATTTTTTACCATATACCACGTTCAACCAGGTCATTGAATGACGGTAAGACGTATACTCCTGTTCGCCGGTACGTTTATCGATACTGCTGACACCATAACCACCCAGCATACAGAGATGGGCCAGGTTCTCTCCCATAATCGTCTTTGCCGAAATCTTCCAGTTATCATCCGTATAACGGGCATGCGCCTCGACAGAAACGGAGGTAACACGCTCTTTTACCTTATAAATCTTATCACCAACTTCGGATTTTACACGTGGTGCCAGCGAAATAAGGTCGGCACCAATACCCACCATCCAATTGTTGGTTTTATAATCGACACCAGCATAAAATTCCGGCACACAACTATTCTTTATATATTCCTCGCTCTTTCCGTTCGGTCCGGTAGACAGATACTGCAACTGCCAGATAGCTGCCCCCGTTAGGCTCCATCCCTGACGGGTATAACGATAGCGAAGCATCGGGTTACGGCTGAACGGCTGGAAAGGTGCTCCGGTGGAAAGGTTCAACATTTGTGGAAAGATATCACCGAATAATGGATGCCAGGTCTGTCCGATCAGGACAGCCGATTTTCCCCAATCCAGATTTACATAGGCATGCCGCACACGAATCATGGCAAAGTTACTTCCCGAACCACGGAAATCCACTTCCAATTTAGCGGTTGTCTTAGCTTTACCGACACTCGGTCCTGCCACATCTATCCCCAAACGGGAATACAACAGGTAAAAGCTACCGTTTGCCGTAGCATTCAAATCATTACCATCTGCATCCGGAGAGATATCTTTCGGATAGAGATGAAACAAACCGTCTACTATCTCGGAATTGGCCCGGGAATTATAGAACAAGTCACCACGAACCTGTCCGTAAAACTTATACGAAAAATTCTTCTTCTGTGCATAACCGGACGTTACAGCTAACAATCCGGCCAATAAAAACATACCTAATCTCGTTCTCATTTAAAAGCGTTCAAATTAGAAATAATACATAACCAATCCTAATATGCGGTGATTGGTTATGGCGTGAGTGTTTCCCACTTTACCGTTCTTCTGATCGATCGTTCCATACCAGGCCGTTGCCGGAGAATATTCCAGTCCGATCTGCCAGTGAGGCAGATTATAAGAGAAATTCATATTTACCGTCAGCAACTGGTCGATGTCCAACCCCATTCCGTAGACTGTTTTCGAAGCCGTCAGCTCATCATCCGTCCCCAGGTTCTTGGTGTATCCCAGGAATAGTCCCGTTTTCCATTTCGTGCCATAGGTAAAATTCGCCCAGGTTGTCGAATGGCGGAAAGGAGTATATTCCTGCTCGCCGGTCTTCGGGTCGACAGAACTGATACCATAGCCACCGATCAGGGCCGTCTGGTCCAGACAAGAAGCCATCAGGCTTTTGGCTGCAAAGGTATAATTACGGCCGGTATATTTCAAGTGAGCTTCGTATGAATATGTCGTCATACGCTCATTTACTTTATATACTTTATCATTTATCTCAGAAGTCGTACGGGGTTTTAAAGAAATAAGGTGAATACCGGCTCCTGCCAGCCAGCCATTGCCGGACGTATAATCGGCTCCTACATAAAACTCCGGCACACAACTATTCTTTATATAATCTTCGCTCATCCCTTTCGGACCGCTCGACGTGTATTGCAACTGCCACATAGCCGAAGCGGTTAGCTTTACTTTACCGGCCTTATACTGGTAACGAATCTGCGGACTACGGTTGAAAGGTTGGAAAGGTGCGCCTGTCGACAGATTCAGCATATCCGGAAATACGGAACCGAATAAAGGATGCCAGGTATGACCGATCAATACATTACTTTTCTCCCAGTCCAATGCGACCCATGCTTGACGGATACGCAACATAGTCGTACTTCCCGAAAAGCCGCCGAAGTCAGTCTCCAGGCAAGCTGAAGTACGGGCCGAGCCGACATTCGGGCCGGTCACACTCAATCCCAGGCGGGAAGTGAACGTATAAAAACTACCGTTGGGAGTCGCATTCAGGTCTTTCCCGTCAGCATCCGGTTTTTCATCCAAAGGGAAAAGGTAGAAGTTTCCGTCTACCGGAGCCATATTTGCACGGGTGTTGTAGAACAAGTCACCACGTACAAAACCATAAAACTTGTAAGTGAAGTTTTTCTTCTGGGCAGTTGCGGAAAACAAAGTCAGCATACTTACCAATAGCAGAGCCAGCTTTTTCATCGTTGTCGTTTGTTATCTATTTGTCTAGTTTGAAGGCGCAAAGGTATATATTTTTGTTTATTCAATTTGAAGAACGAAATATTATTTGTTACTTTGCTTCCAAGTTGTAAGCCTGAAAGGCCAAAATGATTAATAATGTAAACTACATAAAGAATTATGAGTACTAAAAAGTTTTTATTGGAGGAGAAAGACATACCTACAGCCTGGTATAACATTGTGGCTGACATGAAGAACAAACCACTTCCTATTTTAAATCCGCAGACAAAGCAGCCGTTGAAGGAAGAAGACTTGTATCCTTTATTTTCCAAAGGTGTTTCACACCAGGAAATGAACACGACAGATGCATGGATTGAAATACCGGAAGAAGTTCGCGAATTATATAAGGTATGGCGTCCGACTCCGCTGGTTCGTGCTTACGGACTGGAGAAGATGCTGGATACTCCTGCACATATCTACTTTAAGAACGAAAGCGTCAGCCCGATCGGTTCGCATAAACTGAACTCGGCTATCGCACAGGCTTACTACTGCAAACAGGAAGGTATTACCAATATCACTACGGAAACAGGTGCCGGACAATGGGGCGCCGCCCTCTCCTATGCCGCCAAGGCTTTCGGCCTGGAACTAGCAGTATATATGGTAAAGGTCAGCTATCATCAGAAACCTTACCGCCGCTCTATTATGCAGACATTCGGTGCACAGGTGATAGCCTCTCCGAGTATGAGTACGAAAGCGGGACGTAAGATTCTGACCGACCATCCCAACTATCAGGGAAGCTTGGGTACGGCTATTTCGGAAGCGGTAGAACTGGCAATGCAAACTCCGAACTGCAAATATACATTAGGTAGCGTATTGAACCATGTTATGCTGCATCAGACAGTAATCGGCTTGGAAGCAGAAAAGCAAATGGAAATGGCCGGCGAATATCCGGACGTTGTAATCGGTTGCTTCGGTGGCGGTTCAAACTTCTCCGGTATTACATTCCCCTTCCTGCGCCATAAACTGACAGAAGGAAAAGATGTACGTGTTATTGCCGCCGAACCAGCTTCCTGCCCGAAGTTGACACGCGGACAGTTCCAGTATGACTTCGGTGACGAAGCCGGCTACACACCGCTCATCCCGATGTTCACGTTAGGACATAATTTTGCCCCGGCAAATATCCATGCAGGCGGTCTGCGTTATCACGGTGCCGGTTCTATTGTCAGCCAGTTGATGAAAGATGGCTTAATGAGCGCATACGATGTAAAACAGTTGGATACATTCCAGGCAGCCACCCTATTTGCCCAGGCGGAAGGTATCATTCCGGCTCCGGAATCATCACATGCTATTGCCGTTGCTATCCGCGAAGCACTGGAAGCGAAAGAAGAAGGCAAAACCCGTACGATCCTGTTCAACCTGTCCGGTCACGGATTGATCGACATGGCAGCTTACGACCAGTATCTGGCCGGCGACCTGACAAACTACGAAGTAACAGATGAGGAAGTTGCTAACAATTTGTCAGAACTGGAAAAGATCATCAAATAAGAGAACTATTTACCAAAATAAAAGTGGCGCTAATAACAGGGACTCACGTCTTTTGTTATTCGCGCCACTTTCGTGTGTGTCTATGAATGTTTTAAAATAGGTATTATGAGAAAATTTCCTCATAATTGGTAGCCGGAACAAGCATTTTCTGTGTATTCAGGCTATAATCTTTCTTCTTTTTGTCCCACATTCCGTATTCGGAAGTGATATTTCCGTCTTCATTATACTGATATGTAATCAGATAATAAGGATCCCATGTCTCTTTTGCCTGATTCCAGCGGTACGCTTTTTTCTCAGCGACTTTGCCGTTATCATTGTAGGCGAATTCATATTTCACCTGTTTGTTCAAAAGCCCTTCTTCCTGTAGGAATATTACTTTTGAAACGATCTTTCCGTTCTCTTCTTTCGTATCATACAGATAGTTTCTGGGAGAAGCGGCACTCATTGCCAGACTGCAAACAAACAAAACAACAAGTGATAAAATTTCTTTTCTTAAAATTGAAGTTTTCATAAAATATATTACCTATAAGATTTACTTTCAAATTGCGTGCAAATGAACACAGTTTTCCGGTAACAACCAAATATATTTTGACATATTGATAGCAAAACAGTCTTATTTAACTATTTTAAACTACACCGAAATATTCACAAAAGAGCACACAACTTACAGTTTATAATAAAAACAATTTACAACATCAAAATAACATTGTTTTTAGTCACTATTTTCTTAATAAGCCAAGAGAAAAAGCCAACTTACTTACGAATTGACACCAATAGTTTTTTTCATCATCAGCAGCATTATTCAGAACTAAATATACACTCACGATTGTTATTTAGAAATAAAAGAAGGATATTAGCATCCAAATTAAATCGGTATATCATGGAGAGAAATATTTTTAAACTGGAAAATGACCAATTGAAAGAGATTGCTCTTTCATTGCGACAGAAAGTAGAAGAAGGTCTGGCGAAAGACGGCCAGGAGATACAATGTATCCCGACATTCATCACCCCCAAAAGTACAAACATAAACGGTAAAGCCCTCGTTCTCGACCTGGGAGGTACGAATTACCGGGTGGCAACAGTCAACTTTAATAACGACAAACCGACTATCCATCCTGAAAACGGCTGGAAAAAAGATCTGTCGGTAATGAAAACTCCCGGCTTCACCCGTGACGAGCTGTTCAAGGAACTGGCCGACCCTATCGGAGAGATCAAGCGGGAGCAGGAAATGCCTATCGGTTATTGTTTCTCGTACGCAGCCGAATCGCTTCCCGACGGGGATGCCCGGTTGTTGCACTGGACAAAGGGAGTGCATATCAAGGAAATGCTCGGACAGCCGGTTGGGAAACCTTTGCTTGACTATCTGAATGACAGAAATACCCCCGGGTTTACAGGCATAAAAGTTCTTAATGATACCGTAGCCAGCCTGTTCGCCGGACTTACCGACAGCAGTTATGACGCCTATATCGGACTTATAGTCGGGACGGGAACTAATATGGCGACCTTTATTCCTGCCGATAAGATTACAAAATTACCCTCTTCCGTACAGGCACACGGGCTAATCCCTGTCAATCTGGAATCAGGAAATTTCCATCCGCCCTATCTGACAACTGTCGACGACACGGTCGATGCCTGCTCCGACAGCCGTGGCATGCAACGTTTTGAGAAAGCCGTCTCCGGCATGTATCTGGGAGAGATATTGAAATCGACCTTTCCGCTGGATGAATTTGAAGAAAAGTTTGATGCGCAGAAGTTGACGACTATCATGAATTATCCGGATATTCATAAAGATAAATATGTACAGGTTGCCCACTGGATATATAACCGTTCTGCCCAACTGGTAGCTGCTTCGCTTGCGGGACTGGTCTCTTTATTGGTTTCCTATAATAAGGATATCAAAAAAGTATGCCTGGTGGCCGAAGGAAGTATGTTCTGGAGTATTAACAGGAAAGATAAAAATTACAGTGTACTCGTAATGGAAGAACTGGAAAAGCTGCTGAACGAGCTTGGAATAGGCGATGTGAAAGTTCATGTGAACAAAATGAATAATGCAAATCTGATAGGGACGGCTATTGCAGCATTGTCCTGATAAGAAAACGAGGGTATGTCAATCAGTTGAAATACCCTCGCTATTTCTTATACTCTTCCTAAAAATTCATCCACCGTATAATTCAGAAAATTATTAAACGGCAGTAATTCTTCGAATCGCTTTAAGGTCTGATCCATCCAGTCATCCGCCATAAAGAACTCGTCCGGCAAGTTGGCCGCAAAACAAAAATCTTTATGCTTCATGATCTCGTCATATTTGAAATCGGTCGGATAACCGGCCGGCATACGCTTCAGTACCTCCCCTTCCATCACCGGGAAGGCTTCCTTAAAGGATGGCTTTTCAATGATACCGACAAACTCGTCGATGTGATCGTAAATATCCTGGCGAAGCATTTTCAATAATTTAGGCGGAGGACACCATACACCACCGGACAGCATACAGGCACCCGGTTCGAGATGGATATAATATCCGCCCCGCTCGCTGGCACGTCCGCCCTGGGCCATATAAGCTGCAAAATGAACCTTATAAGGTGTCTTGTCCGGAGAGAAACGCAGATCGCGGTAGATGCGAAACTGGCAATCCTTCGATTCCAGGCCTGCTACCTGCGGATCGAACAGGGCAATCCGGTTGATTACTTCCTGCACTTCGTCGATAAATCCTTTGTGCAGGACATCGAAGCGGTCCTTGTTTGCCTGGAACCACTCCCGGTTGTTGTTTACGCTTAATTCCTTCAGGAATTGTATAATCTCTTTATTCATATTCTCTGTCTGTTTTACCTACAAAGATAGGGAATAATATTATTCATTCTTCCAGTTTCTGTCGGTACGGAAAGGAGCGACCGGCAAACCTTCCTTGCTGAACAGGTTGCCGATGGTCGCATCATCGAAACAATAGTGCACCACGACAGGCTTCTTCACTTTGGAAGAGGTTACAACAACCGTATTATCTTTGATCCGGACTTTGGCAGGTACAAAGACACCGTCTTCGCCGGCTATCATGAATCCGGTAATTTCCTTATCTTTACACATCAAACCGTTACCGGCATGCAGGAAAGAGATGACAGCTTTGTTCTTATCGATAGTCATACTTTCAAACAGAGGCTTTCATATCCGGAATCGAGCCGGCCGTATATCTTGCCCAATGCCATATTCGCCAGGCGTTGTCCTACACTTTGCTTATCGGTCGGATGGATATTCTTTACATCTGCCACGCAATCTGAAACAGCGACCATCCCGGCCCCTGGAACCGTACGGGCAACCCATTCCTGATGCTCGCGAACCAAAGCAGCGCCATTATCGCCGGCATTATAGGTAAACGGTGCGATCTGCACCAGATAGAACGGAAAGTCTTTTTTGAAACTCTTACGCCAGCTCTCGACCATCGTTTTCAGCAGGATTCCATACGAATCCGGATGATCGCGGTTGGATTCGCCCTGATACCAGATAGCACCAGCCAGGGCATAAGGCACGACCGGGCTGATCATCTGATTATACAGTACACCCGGCTCTACGGGCCACCAGGGATATGTTTTATCGGGCATTACATCACGTATGCGGGGATTATTCATTACCTGTTCTTCGGGCACCCATACCTCAGCCGGAGTACCTCCCCAGGCAGACACGATCAGGCCGACAGGGACATTCAGGTCTTTTTGCAAGTCACGTCCAAAGAAGTAAGCTATAGCGCTGGTACTCTTCATCCTGTCAGGAGTACAGAGTGCCCACGACGCTTCACAATTATTCTGTGGAGTAGCAGCTCCACGTTTGGGGATATGGAAGAAACGGATATTCGGATAATTGGCGGCAGCGACCTCTTTTTCACTGTTGTCGATACCGTGCATCGGAGTCCATTCCATATTGGACTGGCCGCTACACAGCCATACTTCGCCCAGCATGACGTCTTTCAGTTCACGGGTGCCATCGCCCAAAACCGATAAGGTATAAGGACCGCCCGCTCCGATCGTTTTCAGGGTGGTATCCCAGGTTCCGTCCGAACGGACGACAGTCGTTGCCGTATCCTGCGGAGCCCAGCTTCCGACAACTTTGATTGTAGCACTTGCAGATCCCCAGCCCCATACAGGCACTTCACTTTTCTGCTGTAACACCATATGGTCGGTAAAAACAGACGGCAGACTAACCTGTGCCTGCATACCGGCAACCAGAAGGGACAGACCGGCGGCTATCCCTGTAATTCGTGTAAGTTTCATGTATCTCTTTGTATTTGATTGATTAACGGATAACAAATGTACAACAAAAACTAGAACGAGAATCCCAGATTCAAATAAAATTGAAGGCTGGTGTTTTGATTGGACATGCTGAAAGTCGCACTTAGCGGTCCCGCAATGCTGTTATACGCATATCCGAGACTTCCGCCCCATACGCTTTTCCCTTTCAGCAGGTGGAAGAAGTCATCATGATGAATCGCATAATTACCGATCAGGGAAATATAGTTATTCCCTGCAATACGCTGACGGAAATGCAGGCGGGCAACGGCTACCGAGTTGTCGAATATCTCCATCCGGTTGATTCCGGCAAACGGCAGCTGCTGGGGCACATACCGTCCTTCCACCTCGCCACCGACCGCATTCAGGAAAGGATAGGCCAGGTTTCCACCGATCAGTACGCGGCCATACAGGGAAGGCAATATACTGAAATGGGAAGTAACAGGTATGACAGATGTGAAATTCAGGCCGACCGCAGAGAACGGTGCATGCCCGTTATAACTGACGAAATTGTCCGTATAAAAAGAATAGTCTGCTTTCAGGGAAACGCCTTTTGTCGGGAAATACCGCTTATCGAACGTCTCCAGATGTGCCATAGCGAAATAACTGATAAAACCTTCCGGCTTTACCTCGTATTGGTTATTATCACCGGTATAGAGGAAGGAATTATAATCATAATATTCATAACGCAATCCCAGCTTGAACTTGAAATTCAGCCAGTTCATATCCGAATAACCGAACTCGGCAAAATGATGGGTATAGCTGGTATTGAATGTTTTATCGCCTTTCTTGTAGATATCCAAATCCTGGTAAGTGAACTGGTAGGCCAGGTTCAGATTACGCAAGGGAGTCCTTTCGATGGCATAATCCAGGCGGGCAAACGAAGTCTTCCCCCCGACACGCCCGGTAAATCCCAGCTTCGAATGATTGCGGGCCCGGTGATCGAAAGTGGCATTCACCAAGACGCCGATGACCTCTTCCGAATCGAAACGCACACCCAGGTTCACAGAGCTGACTGATTTCTTTTGTGCCGTCAGCACCAAATTCTGCTGTTGCTCGCCGGTCAGCATATAATCTACATTCGAATAGGCATTGGAGCCGATCAACACAGACATGGCATGATGGAGTTCGTGCAACGTGATCCGGCTGTTTTCCCGCAAACCACTGATCTTCATCAGCCACTTTTCGTCCCTCGGATCGGTACCAACAAAGGAGATCGTCCGGATATAGAAGCTGTCGGTAGGCAACGCGGGGTAAGATTTCCGGACATGTCCATGCTCTTCCGGACAGGATCTTCCGCTATTCCTATTTTCTCTTTCAGTGCAATGATCTCATCCCAATGGGCATAGGCTTCCTGCTCTCCGCGACGGATCAGCGTATCGAGTGCAACCGTACTGAAGCTGGCAGCATTATAAGAGGTCATATTCGGGCGGAGCAACAGGTCGGTCTGCTCCTTATTACGTGCATATTTATCATGTCCGTGCAAGGCGATGATCTGCCCGATCACATCACCGGGACTGTTCAGCTTGTCAAGCGTCTTCAAATCACTGGTACCCAGGTCTACACCAATAATAACGTCGGCACCCATCTCCCGGGCGACATCTACCGGGAAATTATCGTTCAATCCCCCGTCTATCAACACCATACTATCCAGCCGGACAGGGGTAAACACTGCCGGGATCGCCATACTGGCACGCATCGCCAGCGGCAGGCTGCCTTTACGGAACACATAATCCTTCCCATCAACTGCATCCACAGCGACACAGGCGAAAGGTATATTGAAGTTTCTGAAATCTACGGAATCATGATAACCGATCGTCAGGTTGGAAAAGAGATTCATCAAGTTCTGTCCCTTTATCATCCCCTGAATGACACGATCCTTTTTGTCCTTTCCAAAAGGCAGAGAAAGAATATATCGTTCGGAGTTTTCCTTTTCCGGAAAGGTAAGGCTGCTTCGTTTGATCCGGTCGCTGAGCAACATCGTCCAATCCTGTTCCAGCACCATCGTATCTATTTCCGCCGGCGTATACCCGATGGCATATAAGCCGCCGACAATGGCGCCCATACTCGTACCCGCCACGTAATCAATCGGAATGCCGGCTTCCTCCAACACTTTCAACACCCCAATATGAGCTACACCTTTTGCACCCCCGCCGCCTAATACAACTCCAACCTTCTTCCGTTGAGCTGTCAGGGAAGGCAAAGCGACCAGTAACATCAGCAAAAAGCAAAGTAACTTTTTCATCTGCACACTATTTACGACAAATGTAGTTCGTTTACGCTAAAGATGCAAACGATTCGGAGTTTACTGCATTTACTATACCGGATTCATAATTTATCATACGGGAGGAAACGCAATGAGATAAATAAAACACGAAGTAAACAACAGACTCTCCGATAAATGTATTAAATTTGAAGCCTATTTCTCACCTTAAGAAGAAAAACTCATATGCAAAAATCAGCATTCTGTCTATTACTATGCTGCTTGACATTTCAAAGCTATGCGACAGTAGATTTACTGAAAGGCTATCAGTATGCCTCAGAACAAGCGCCGAAAGGGAACGAGTGGGAATCACCCGAGAACCTTGCGCTGAACAAAGAACAACCCCGTGCCTGGTTCTTCTCCTTCCAGAATCTGGAGAGTGCCCGGAAAGTATTACCGGAAAACAGTGCCTACTGGCAATCCCTGAACGGAGATTGGAAATTCAATTGGGCCCGTACGCCCGAAGAACGTCCGAAGGATTTCTACCAGACCTCCTTCGATGTATCAGGCTGGGACAATATCCCCGTGCCATCCAGTTGGAACATTGTCGGTCTTCAGAAAGACGGGACACAGAAGTATGGTACCCCTATTTACGTGAACCAACCGGTTATCTTCCAGCACAAAGTGGCTGTCGACGACTGGCGGGGAGGCGTGATGCGCACCCCACCGGAAAACTGGACGACCTTTAAAGACCGCAACGAGGTCGGTTCTTACCGTCGTGAGTTCACCATCCCGGAAGACTGGGACGGACGTAATGTATTTATCAGTTTCGACGGAGTAGATTCCTTTTTCTACTTATGGATTAACGGCCATTATGTAGGTTTTTCCAAAAACTCCCGTAATGCAGCCAATTTCAACATTACTCCTTATCTTCAAAAAGGAAAGAACATTGTGGCAGCCGAAGTGTATCGCAGTTCCGACGGCTCGTTCCTCGAAGCACAGGATATGTTCCGCCTGCCGGGTATCTTCCGGACCGTTGCACTCTATTCGACACCGAAAGTGCATTTCCGCGATCTGGTAGTAACACCCGATCTGGATGCAACATATACCGACGGTTCGCTGACCGTCAAGGCAGACATTCGTAACCTCGATAAAAAAGCAATCAAGAATTATAAAGTGTATTATTCACTTTATGCCAACAAACTCTATTCAGACGAAAATACACTTGTCGATGGATTCTTATCGCCTGTCATCGAACGGATCAATCCGGATGAAACAACAGAGAACCTGATGACCATCAAAGTGAAAGCGCCCAACAAATGGTCGGCCGAACAGCCCTACCGCTATACACTGGTTGCTGAACTGAAAGATAAAAAGAATAAAACGATCGATATGGTTTCCACCACTGTAGGTTTCCGCAAGGTAGAAATCAAGGATACACCGGCATCTGAAGACGAGTTCGGACTAGCCGGACGTTATTATTACGTAAACGGCAAGACTATCAAACTGAAAGGTGTGAACCGTCACGAAAGTAATCCGTCCGTAGGCCATGCCATCACACGCAAAATGATGGAAGACGAAGTGATGCTGATGAAACGTGCCAATATCAACCACGTTCGTAACTCACATTATCCGGATGATCCGTACTGGTATTACCTGTGTAACAAATATGGTCTTTATCTGGAAGATGAAGCCAATATCGAATCACACGAATATTACTATGGCCAAGCCTCCCTGTCCCATCCGAAAGAATGGCGGGATGCACATGTGGCACGTGTCATGGAAATGGTAAACGCCCATATCAACCATCCGTCTATCGTGATCTGGTCGCTGGGGAACGAAGCCGGTCCGGGACACAACTTCGTAGAGGCCTACGATGCTTTAAAGAAAGCAGACCTGTCACGTCCCGTTCAGTACGAGCGCAACAATAAAATTGTAGATATGGGTTCCAACCAGTATCCGTCTATCTCCTGGGTACGCGGTGCCGTGAAAGGCGATTATGACATCAAGTATCCGTTCCATATCTCAGAATATGCCCATTCGATGGGGAATGCCTGCGGTAACCTGGTTGATTACTGGGATGCAATGGAGTCGACCAACTTCTTCTGTGGTGGCGCCATCTGGGACTGGGTGGACCAGTCTCTCTACAACTATACGCCCGACGGCAAACGCTACCTGGCTTATGGCGGTGACTTCGGCGATACGCCCAACGACGGTCAGTTCGTAATGAACGGTATCGTGTTCGGCGACCTGGAACCGAAACCGCAGTATTATGAAGTGAAAAAGGTATACCAGCATATCGGCGTCACAGAAGTCGATGCACAGAAAGGCCTTTTCGAGCTGTTCAATAAATACTATTTCAACGATCTGTCCGATTACGATGTGAAATGGTCGCTTTACGAAAACGGCAAAAAAATGGAAAGCGGTTCACTGAATCCGGGTAAGGTTTCACCACGTAAACGTGTGCAAGTAGCCATTCCTTATACGTACAGCCAGCTAAAAGCGGACAACGAATATTTCGTTAAAGTACAGTTCCTGCTGAAAGAGGACAAACCCTGGGCCCCCAAAGGTTATGTAATGGCAGAAGAACAACTTCCAGTCAAAGCATCTGCCGGTAAACCTGCCATCAACGAAGTGGCAAATGCCTCAGCGGTAGAATTAACTCTCGAAAAACAATCGGACGCACGCTTCTCAACGATCAAAGGAGAGAACTTCAATGTCACATTCGACAATGAAAGCGGTACGATCTATAATCTGAATTATGGTGGCGAAACAATCATTGCCGACGGAAACGGTCCGAAACTGGATGCTTTCCGTGCCTTCACGAATAACGATAACTGGTTCTATGGAAGCTGGTTCGAAAACGGATTACACAATCTGAAACATAAAGCTACCGCGTCCAAAGTGATCAAGCGGAAAGACGGTTCCCTGGTATTGTTCTACACCGTAGAATCGCAGGCTCCCAACGCAGCCAAGATACTGGGCGGAACATCCAGCGGCAAGAATAAAGTGGAAGAACTGACTGATAAAGCCTTCGGCGAAGACGACTTCAAGTTCACGACCGACCAGGCATGGACCATCTACCGTGACGGTTCCATCGAACTGCAAGCCAGCATCACCTCCAACAATTCAAGCCTGGTACTGCCACGTTTAGGCTACCGGATGATCGTTCCTCAGCGTTATGAAAACTATACATACTACGGACGAGGTCCGGTTGAAAATTATGCCGACCGTAAAGCCGGACAGTTTATCGAGCAATATAAATCGACCGTAGCCGACCAGTTCGTGAACTTCCCGAAACCACAGGATATGGGTAATCATGAAGATGTGCGCTGGTGTGCACTGACCGACAAGGCTGGCAAGGGAGCTCTCTTTGTGGCAACCAACCGCCTTTCTACTTCTGCTTTGCAATATTCCGCACTCGATATGACATTGGCCGGACATCCTTATCAGTTACCGAAGGCCGGTGACACTTATCTGCATCTTGACCTTGCCGTTACAGGTTTGGGAGGTAACAGTTGCGGACAGGGTGGCCCGTTGATTCATGACCGTGTATTTGCCGGACAAAACAATATCGGCTTTATCATCCGCCCGGCCACACAAGACCTGTCAGCTGCCGCGCAGGTATCGGCTGCCGGTGAGATTCCTTTCTCCATCACCCGTTCCCGTGTAGGTATGGTTGAATTATCATCTATTGATAAGGATGCTGTCTTCTGCTACACGATCGGCAAAGAGAAAAAAGCGAAAGAATATACCGGAGCTATCCCGATGCGCGAAGGCGGAACAATTACTGCCTGGTTAAAGAATAATCCGGAGATCAAGTCGACAAAGACTTTTAACAAACTGGAAAGTGTCCAGACAGAAGTTATCTACGCCAGCAGCGAAGAGGTTGGCGAAGGCGATGCCAAACACCTGGTAGACGGCGATCCGAATACGATCTGGCACAGTATGTATTCTGTCACAGTAGCCAAATATCCACACTGGGTAGATCTGGATGCCAGCGAAGAGAAAGCATTCAAAGGCTTTATCTATATGCCTCGCAAAGACAGCAACAATGGTAATATCAAAGAATATTCCATTCAGGTCAGCTCCGATGGTAAGAATTGGGGTGAGCCTGTCTGCAAAGGCCAGTTCGCAAATAACCGGGACGAAAAGAAAGTCCTCTTCGACAAACCGGTAAAAGGACGTTACATCCGTTTCACCGCACTGAGTTCACAGAACGGACAGGATTTTGCAACGGGGGCGGAACTGACTATTTTGAGTGAATAAGAGATTTGTATCTTAGGATGTCTCTATAGGGGCGGGCTTTTGCCCGCCCTTTTTAGTAATTGCCCAAGCAGCAATCAGCCTTACTGAATAAAGATTTGCCTCTATTTGGAAAATCAGGAAAAATCCTGTTTCTTTGTAAAAAGGTTATATCAATGAGTAACATAAGAGACAAAGTGGAATTTATAGCGGCTATGATTGATGCGTTTGCACAACGGAATAGCTTAAATAAACAGCAAGCTTACCGTTATATCCGCCGTTTTCACGGGATTGACTTCCTGGAGCAGCACTATGAGGCTATCCATACGCTTGATTTTAAAGAAGCTCTTTCTTATCTGACACTTTATTGCCAACGCCAGGGAGGGGCTATCGCATGATACTTTATCATGGTTCCAATGTCATCATAGAAAATATAGATTTAACTCGCTCTAAACCTAACAAGGATTTTGGGAAAGGTTTCTATTTGTCTTCGGATGAAGAACAAGCTTTTCATATGGCCGCTCTAAAATCTGCTATTTTAGGTGGAGAACCTATAGTGACTCGTTATGAGTTTGATGAAACCTATCTTCACGGAACTGATCTATCAGTGAAAATATTCAGTTCATATACAGAGGAATGGGCGCAGTTTGTGTTTGCAAATAGAAATAGTAAAAATGGAAATGCCGTATTTCAATATGATATCGTTTATGGACCGATAGCAAATGATAAGGTTGGTTTACAAATCAAGAAATTAGAAGATAAATCTATTGATATACAAGAATTTCTCCATCGATTAAAATATATGAAAGGGATTACTTTCCAGTATTATTTCGGAACTGAAAAATCAATTCATTTACTAAGAAGATTATGACAGACTTTGATTATATGGTTGAATCGGTTACGGCAGACTTAGTTGTCTTACTGATGGAACGTTTGGGGATGGATTTACAAACCGCATTGGATACGGTTTATACATCGGATACCTTCGCTAAATTGTCCAACCCGGCTACGGAGTTGTATTATCAAAGTCCATATTATATTTACTCTTATCTCGAAACCGAAATAAGAACAGGCGTGATGGGATAAGGTATTATCTCGTCATAGTGAAGCCGGACAGGGGCCGGCTGTTCACTTAAACAAGTTATTAGTAGCGGAACAATAATAGTAATCAGTATTATTTTTTCATTGTAACGATTATCAAAACAGGGTTATCATCTTCCTTCAGATTCTGTAAAGCTTTATGTTCCAATAAAGCAGGATCCTTTTTTGCCAGTTCCAAAATATCCGTTACCTCCCACAGATTAATAACCACATCATCCGTTGCCTGGATATTCGGATAAAAAGGTAACCGGCTATTCATATCATTTTTTATGTATCCGCCTTTTACATTATAACTACTTTTCCCCTTTTTATCGTATACGACCAGTTTGCGTCCTTTGATACGATCTTCAAATTTCCAGGGAGAATAAGGAACGAAAACCGAACGGGTGGTTTCCACCATATTAGGACGCCAGTAAGGAGCTGAGACTTCATTAAAGCGCTCCCAGTTTCCATCCAATACTTCAAACCGGTACTTATCGGGCAATCTATACTTTCCCATGTCAAAGATATAACGCGGTATAAGCTTATCCTTCTTTACAGTAAAAACGGTATCATTATAAAACTCTTTCAGACAGGTGTTTCCGGCAAACTGATACAAGTATCTGTCATAAGGGTCTGTATTATAAAACATCATTCCGCTCGGGACGGTAAACTGATCGTATTGCGGGAAAGTATTTATCTGTTCTCCTTTCATATTAGACAAAATAATCTTCTCTCTTTTCTTTCCGTTACCATTATATACATAAGAAACATACGTATCTTGCCCCAACAGTTCTAATTGCCACACCATCGGGAACCGGGCTTCCCTCAAAGATTTACCTTCCGACGAGAAAACCAGCACTTTTCCATTAGTTAATAAATGGATTTGCTTCTGTACTCTATCAACAGCGACATAGCGGATATTAGCATATTCACCAGGCCCCTGCCCTTTACGGGAAACAGAGCGGATAAATTTACCGTCATCGGAAAATTGAAGCAGTCCCATATCACAAGGAATATAAATATCATGTCCGATCATCTGTATGGCACCTGCTTTCACTTTTGAGAGTAAACAATTCTCCGTTGTTTCCAACGGTACTATTTTCACATCCGCTGCAATCTGGCTCAAGACTAGTTCTTTCGTTGTATTTAATGCTGTTTCAAACGGTATTTTAACAGGGGATACATCTTGTGCATCCATATCATAGTAACTACTTAAAAGCAGCAACATAAACAAAAATAAGTTTTTCTTTTTCATAATGCCCTTGACTTAAAGTTATAATTCAATGTTACTCAAAAAATAAATCAAACCATATATACTCTTTCATATTAAATGCTTCATGCCATTCCTTCGGAGGAAGTTTAGCATTACGGACATCACAATAGCTACCAGCCTGTTGTTTCTTTCCTTCAAGCATCACTTCATATAAAGCACCACTCGTATAACTGGTAAGAGGTATCGTATCATTGGAAGTATAGATTCTTGTCGGATATGTCTCCAATAAAATACTGTGCAAGACATCTTCTACCTCTGCTTTTTCCACAATTAGCGTTTCACCTTCCACGGTAAAGTCCACTTCATGTGCATGGAGAGGCTCAACCGCGATACGAATAGAGAATACGGTATCTTTTATTACATAAGCCTGTTCATTCAGGATTTTATAAGACACAACTCCTTCTTTATAATGTGCCATCCGTATCTTATAAGTTCGTTCTTGCAAATCTCCGGACAACTTAATAACCTGTGCACCCGAGGGAGAAGGTGTCGTCTCATCATAATGAAGCCGGACAGGAACCGGCTGTTCAACTGAATAATTGAACAGTAACGGAAACAACAAAAGAAATTGGATAAAATATATCATACTACTTCAAATAAACAATCATCAATACCGGATTATCATCCTCTTTGAGATTTTTCAGCTGTTCATATTCCAGGATAGAAGGATCATCTTCCGCCAACTCCATTATCTCGGGTGCTTCAAGAAAATAAAGCAATACATCATCCGAAATGCGAGTCTCCGGATAGAAAGGTAAACTCCCCTGCATATCATTTATGATACGATTGTTTTTCACCTTATAGCAAGCGCCTTTCTTCTTATCGTACATGGCCAGACGGGGCAACTCATCTTTGTTGGTAACATCCCAGGAGGTATAAGGGAGAAATACCCATTGAGACGTTTCATGGAAATCCGGTCGCAGATAGGCTTGTGCCGGCTCTGAATAGGCTTGCCAATTTCCTTCCAGAACTTCAAAACGCCTTTCTTTCGGTATCTTATACTTTCCCAAATCCAGGATATAGCGCGGTTCAAGCCGTTCCGGGGTAACCGTAAAGACCGTATCATTATAATACTCTTTACAACAGGCTTCTTCCCTGAAAGAATAGAGATAACGATCATAGCGCCCCCACAAATAATAATTCAATCCATTGGCTATCGTAAACTGATCATATTGAGGAAAAGTATTCAGTGTCTCTCCCTGCCGGTCAACCAGGACAAGCCGGTCTTTCTTCTGGCCTGTATTATTATAAATGTAGCCGACGTATGCACTATCTCCCAACAAAGTAAACTGCCAACAGAAAGGTATTTTAGACTCTCCTACATAGTCACCGCCTATTGTATAGGTAAGAATCCTTCCGTTATCCATTATATAAATTTGTTTCAACCTGTTGTTAGCCGCTATAAACCGGATAATGCTGTATTCTCCCGGCCCTTGTCCCCGCTTGACTACTGAGCGGACAAACTTTCCATCATCCGTAAACTGCAATAACCCTTCGCTACATGGAATAAACAGGTTATGATCTATCATCTGTATCATTCCCTGAGATACTTTGGCAACCAGACATTCGGGCTTTGTTTCCAATGGCACGATCTTTACTTCCCTGGCAATTTCACTCAACCGGACCTCCTGCTCTGTCTCAATGCCCTTGGCAAAGGAGATTGTTATCGGATATTCAGGCACTTCCGATATATTTTCAACCGGCTGATCACCGGACTTCTTTCCTCCGCATGAGAGCAACAAAAGGGTAAATCCCCCTAAAAGCAAGTGTTTGATAGTTTTCATATTTGTGTATTTTGTTATTTATTTTTCAATAATACTTCGTTAAATTTATAACTAATCCGTTGAGAACAAATAAGTTAATTGATAAAATTTAGTACAATAAAATAGGTCAAGTGGCTGATTTTCATTACCTTTAATGGT
>NZ_QSDP01000053.1:0-43221 GCF_003463685.1 Parabacteroides sp. AM58-2XD | reverse complement strand
TGTCGGCCACTCCAATACGTCCCGAAGAGATGCTCGATACGGTAGAGGTCTATTTCAAGGGAAACCTGTTCCATGAACTGTCTTTGTCTATGGCTTGGTATTATAAGATTCTGCCTGTACCTGTTCTGGTACAGAGCGTATTCGATCTGAATAACCAACTGGATAAGGTACAGCGAATGCTGAACAGGAGTGACTGTACATCAGAAAGGCGCAAGCATATTCAGGACAAAATAGACTTTGCCCGACTGGATTTTCGCGGTTCATTGAGTGCATCGGAACTGATCCGGCGTTATCTTCCGAAAGAGGTAAAGAAAATGCTTGTCTTCTGTAAAGACAAGGAAGATCTTCAGCATATGGTTCCCGAAGTATCGAACTGGCTCGGGCAGGCCGGCTTTGAGACGGAAATATTTGAGATCCATAACGGACTCAGTAACCGGGAGAATGAAAAGACATTGCGTCGTTTTCGTAGGGAAACGGGAAAGCTGCATGTTCTTTTCTCCATAAATATGCTGATCGAAGGATTGCATGTGGAGGGAGTGGATGCCGCCATGTTCCTGCGACGTACGGAGTCGTATGTGGTTGCCTTGCAACAGCTGGGCCGTTGCCTGAAAGCGGGGTCGGATCGTCATCCGGTAGTACTTGACTTCGTTAATAACCTTTCGGGGCGTTCTGTTTATGAGGCTATGTCAAGGGAATTGGTTTATCATCCGGCGATTCGTGCTCCAAAGAACTTTAAAGGCTTTATGGAGTTTGAGGTAACTGGATTTCTGTCTGATATCCGTGCTCGTGTGGATGATATGCTGGCGGAGTTGGATGCATGGCCGGTAATGTATGAACGGCTGATCGAATATAAGGAACGTGAAGGGCGCTGGCCGCAGGCAGCCGAAGGGAAGTTGGGAAACTGGTGTAACACCCAACGGATTGCCCGGAAGAAAGGGACGTTGTCGGAAGATTATATCTCGCAGCTGGACCGGATCGGTTTCGAATGGGAGGTGCAGGACAGCCGCTGGATGCAGTACTATGAAGAGTTAAAGGTTTTTATGGCCGTAGAACACCGTTGTCCCAAACGCGGTGAAAACAAACTGAATACCTGGTGTAACACCCAACGGCAGGCATGGAAAAAAGGACTTTTATCTGAGGAAAGGACCCGGTTACTTGATTCGATCGGATTCAGATGGGAGCAGGATCTGGATTCGCTCTGGACGGAGAACTGGCAGCAGGTGCTTGCTTACTACAGAAAACATGAGCACTGGCCCAAAAGCCAGGAGGGTAGGTTGGGAGCGTGGTGTAATACGCAACGAAGATCCCGTAAACAGGGAGTACTATCGCCTCTTCGCATCAGACAAATGGATGCCGAAGGTTTTATCTGGACAGTCGATGAAAAATGGCAGGAGAATTATGAGATGCTGAAACGTTTCTATACAGAGAATCAACGCTGGCCAACCGCCCGTGAAAACAAGCTGGGCAGTTGGTGCTTTGTGCAACGCAGAAGTATGAAGAAAGGCGAACTTTCTCTTGAACGCAGGGAATTGCTTGAACGGATCGGTTTTCCCTGGAGTTTAAAATGATCTATTTTTTAGTTATTACGAACTAATCCCTTTATAATCCAAAGGCAACGTAAACCAGAACGTAGAACCTTTACCCTGAACAGAATCTACTCCGATGGTACCTCCCAGATATTCGATGATCGTTTTACTGATCGTCAATCCCAGGCCGGTACCCTGGTGGAAGTCATTGATCTTGATGAAACGTTCAAAAACACGGGCCCTGTTTTCTTCCGAAATGCCGATTCCAGTGTCTCGCACACAGACTTTCACTTCATTTTCTTTCGTCTCATAAAAGATTGTAATGCTCCCTTCGCTTGTGAATTTGATCGCATTGTTGACGAAATTGGCTATTACCTGCAGGATACGTTGCGGGTCTGTCCTGAGGATTATGGTCGGTGAGTTTTTATCGAAGAGTAATTTTACTCCCGGTTTTATCTTCAGCGATCCGGACAGATAGACTTCCATGCACAACTCCTTGATGTTGGTATCTTCAATGTTATACTTCAACATACCCGCTTCTATTTTTGAGAAGTCCAGAATGTCGCCGATCAAGTTAAGCAGCAGATCGTTGTTTGTATGGATAATGTCGAGGTAAGTCTGCCGTTCTTCGGGATCGTCCGTTTCGGCTACCAGGTCCGAGAATCCGACGATCGCATTCAACGGAGTACGTATCTCATGGCTCATGTTTGCAAGGAATGCCGACTTTAGTTTGTCTGCCTCCTTGACTTTCATTAGTTCCAGCTCTTTCTCGCGTTGTTCGGTGATGTTGGAGGTGTAACTTACTATTTTGCTGGGTTTCCCGTCTTCTGAATATTTATAAGCGCGGACATTTGAATTGAGCCAGTAAACCTTGCCGTCGAATACACGGCGGTATACGGATACATATTTGCCGATTTCTCCGTCGACAAGCCGTTTGAATTGTTTGTTGTAAACCCTGTGGCGGTCATCCGGATGCAATGTTTCTATAAAATCACGTACGGAACTGAATCTGTCTTCTTTCAGATAGGTCAGGAAGGAACTTTCCTCGATCAGATCGTTCAGGCTGAAATCCGCACTTAACTTATCTGTTGCCACATCATATTCCCAGATAATGGATTCGCCTGTGTCGACAGCTGCTTTCAGTTTAGCCAGGCTGTATTGTATCTCTTCTGCTTTATGATAACTTTCGGTATCGTCGAAGACTATATAAAAGAATCCGAGTATCACGTCCTGCCGGTCTTTCAGCACAACGCCTTTTACCCTTAAATGTTTAACTTCATCGGCTAGTTTACTTGTATAATAACCTTTTTCAGCTGCTTTGTTGAAATTATAATCCAGGAGAAAAGCCGCATCTTCCCCTTTTTTCAGCTTTTCGCTGACCCATTCCGGTATATTGGGGTTTTCGAACGCATTGAGGCCGATTACCTGTTCGCGTGTCACTCCGAAAATATCCAGGTCGGCATTATTGATGTCCAGCAGATACCCGTTTTCGTCGTATAATTCGACACCCCAGGGAAGTTTGTCGAAAATGATCTGGAACTTGGCTTCGCTCTTCAATGTTTGTTTCATCGAATGTTCAACCATACCATGCGCCAGTTCGCGTTCGATGGCAATGGAGATAATATCGGTGAGCATCCGTAGGTTTTCGACATCCAAAGCATCCCAGTCCCTGTGTTTTTTTACACAATCGAGTCCGATGAAACCATTGGCGTATCCTCGGTAATAGATAGGTATAACGAGCAGGGAGACGATTTCCTGAACTTTTAGTATCTGTTGTTCGGCAGCGGCCTCTTCCGGCATATTATCAGTGTCTCTGATAATGATATCTTTTCCTTCCTTGATCGTTTTTATCCACCAGGCATAATCAGCTTTGGGCAACCCAACTAAAAGATCTTCACGCATGGAGATAGTACCTTGGCTGGTTACTTCATGCGTGAAGTCGAAAGTCGGTTTGTCATTATCGAAATTTCCGATGTATACCCTGTCTACATTAAAAAATCTCAATATGGTCAGTAGAGACTGATCAATAATATCCTTTTGGCTTGGAGTTATTAACAATGATAAAACATCCGAGAATGTTTTCCTTAATGCGACAGCATTGTTCAGAAAACGACTTTGGTATGTTTCTTCATCATTAACAGAGGTGCCTTGTGCCTTCAGTATTTCTATTTCACGGATCAGGTCTTCTCTCGAATAATTAGCATAAACGCTGCTCATTAGGTATATCAAGTTTATATGTTCGTGTATCTGGAACAAAAGTACATATAATAATTGATTATCAAAAGATGTTTAGCGTTTTCCTGCTAATTATATTTTTACGTTTACAATTTGGGTAATTCCCACGGAGCGCGGTAGTAAGCCTTTGATAATGCTGTTGCCTCATTATCACCGATGAACACGCTGTTGGCATCGTCCCAACGCACTTCCCGTTGCAGGCGGCAGGAGATGTTTGCCAGATGCGACATTTTGGCTACACGTGCGCCGATGGCGATATCTGCTTTGGACAATTCGCGGCTTTTGATGCAACTCAGGAAATTTCCGACATGGTTGTACAGGCCTTTGCCTTCTCCCTTTTTGAAGGGGACAGCTTCCATACGTGCCTCTTTTCCGGCAACGACAGGGATGACTTCCCAGCCGGCGCGGGTGAGTACCAGTGTGCCGTTTTCACCGAAGAAGGCCAAACCTTCTTTTTTGTCGAACGGACCGTGGTTGATACCGCAAGCATGATCCCAGATGATATTGAAATCTTTGTAGGCGTATGTAGCCATCAATGTATCGGGCGTCTCCATCGCATCATCGGGATAGGCGAACTTGCCACCTCCGGAGAATACGCGGCTGGGCAGGTCGGCTCCCATGCCTTCGAGCGCATAATCCAGCAGGTGTACGCCCCAGTCGGACATCAGGCCGCCGGCATAATCCCAGAAGAAACGGAAGTTATAATGGAAACGGTAGATATTGAACGGACGTTTCGGAGCCGGACCGAGCCACATGTCGTAATCCACTCCGGCGGGGACGGGGCTGTCGGCAACAACAGGCAGGGTCGGTTTGCCGTCCTGGTAAGCCCAGACTTTCACGGTACGGATACGGCCTATATTTCCGGCTTTCAGATAATTGGCGGCCTCGTCCCAATGCGGATCGCTGCGTTGCCATTGGCCTACCTGTACGATCCGGTTATATTTACGGGCAGCCTTTTCCATCAGGTTGCATTCCTCGATTGTATTGGAAAGCGGTTTTTCGACATACACATCTTTACCAGCCTGGCAGGCGAAGATAGTCGGCAGGCAGTGCCAGTGGTCGGGGGTACCGATAATGACTGCGTCGATATCCTTGTTGTCGATGACGTGGCGCCAGTCCTTATACAGGTGAGGAACTTTTTTTCCGGTTTTTTTTTCTACATCGGCGGCCCGCTTGTTCAGCCATTCGTCGTCAATATCGCAGAGGGCGACACATTCCACTTCCGGATATTCCAGGAACTTACTCAGGTTGGAGAAACCCATACTGCGGCATCCGATCAGAGCAACTTTCACTTTGTTGCTTGCTGCCGTTTGTCCGTAAACTGACTGATAAGCACCTCCAAACAGGGGTGACAAACCAAGTCCTGCAGCCGAAATGGCTGATTTTGCAAAAAACTTCTTCTATTCATGGTATTTAAATTTGTGTTCGCAAACAGTTTTGCAATAATACGAAAAATAGTCCTATATTTGTGCCCGAAACAAAAAAAAGATAATGATACCCCCTTTAAATACCAATTGGAATGTATTATATACTGCCCCGCGGGCAGAAAAACAGGTAAAAGAACGTATTGCTGCTTTAGGAGTTGAATGCTTTTTACCTTTACACCGGACTCCGCGTGTGTGGTCCGATCGTGTGAAAATAGTTGAAGTCCCGTTATTCAGTTCTTATATATTTGTGCGCTGTCCGGATACGGTGTTGCGTGACCTGCTTCAGGTATATGGCGTTATCCGTATCGTCTTTTATAATGGTAAACCGGCTATTGTCCGCCAGAAGGAGATAGACGCTATCGAGGATTTCCTGGGCCAGGCAGCCGAGCATGAACTTTGTGCGGGTGAAGAAGTGGAAATTCTTACCGGGGCCATGAAGCATGTATCCGGCAAGGTAAAGAAGATAAAGAAGAATCATTTGCTGCTTTACCTGGAGCAACTTGGAGCAACCGTTTGTGTGAAAATGGATGATGTGGCGCGGGTGAACCGGTTGAAATGATCCTTTTCCCTTTGCAGGTATTGTTATATAAGTATATTATGAGCACATTTCTTTCAAATTTATTTACCCGGAAAAAACTTTTGTGGCCGGGGATGACTGATGTACATACTCATCTGCTGCCCGGGGTGGATGACGGATTTTCGTCAGAGAAAGACAGTCTTGCCATGTTGGCTTTTCTGGAAGGGCAGGGAGTGGAACGTATTTTCCTGACACCGCATATAATGGCTGATTTGGCTAAGAACCGGAAAGATTTTCTTCGGGACCGGTTTGAAACATTTCGGGAAGACTGTGCACATATACATATAGACCTTCATCTGGCAGCCGAATATATGCTGGATGAATGCTTCTACGAGCGGATGAAAGAAGGGTTGCTGTCGTATGACGGGAAGCATGTATTGGTAGAGGTTTCCTGTTTGCAGGCCCCCGGTGATCTGTTTGAGAAATTGTACGATATCCAATTGAATGGTTTTGTACCGGTTTTTGCCCATCCGGAACGCTATGGTTTCTGGAAGATGGAAGATTTGATGAAGCTGAAAGAGCACGGATGCAAATTTCAGCTTAATTTGTTTTCCCTGGCAGGCTTTTACGGAACGCTTCCCCGAAAAACAGCCGGTTCATTACTGAAAAACGGTTGTTATGATTATACCGGAACAGATATACATTCACTGAACTATTGCAGAGCCTATGAATCTTTTTCTCTGAAAAAAGATCAGTTTGAGGCTGTAAAACTGTTGATTCGGGCGAACGGGGAGTTGTGGGGATGATTACAGCGTACTGTAAATATACTCCATATCCACATGTTTTCTTACCAGGTCGGCCAGTTTGTCATACTGTTCTTCTTTGAATGCTGCGTAATCGAACGGGGCATCGTCGGTCTCTTTGTTGAAACCCTCAGCCAGATTGTCGAGCACTTCGGGATTATCGAGAATGCCATGCATATAGCTTCCCCAGCAATGGTCGTTCAGGTAGTAGCCGTCTTTCCTACCGTCTTCCAGCAGGGCAACCGGACTTTCGGGCGCGTTGCCGAGTAAAGAGGTTTGTCCCATATGTATCTCGTATCCTTTGCAGATCATCGGGGAACCGTTGCGGAAAGTGAAACGGCTTTGTTTGGTGACTTTCTCCTGTTCGATAACAGTGCATTGGGGGAGTAGTCCCAATCCCGGAACGGCAGGCAGGTTTCCTTCTATACCTTCCGGATCTTCCAGGCGGGCACCCATCATTTGGTAACCGCCGCAGATACCGATCACTTTTTTCCCTCTCTTATGGGCGCGGACGATGGTGTCGGCTATGCCGTTGGCGCGGATGCTTTGCAGGTCGGCCAGCGTGTTCTTCGAGCCGGGCAGCAGGATGATGTCCGCTTTCTCTATCTCGTCGATGTTGCTGGTATAATAGGGATTGAAGCGCGGGTCCATATCCAGGACATCGAAGTCGGTGAAGTTAGACATACGTTTCAGCAGGATAATGGCGACATTGATCTTGCCGTCCTGCCAGGTGTTTGTCTTCATATCCAGGGCGACGGAGTCTTCTTCTTCTATCTTGATGTCACGGAACCAGGGGATAACGCCTACGACGGGGAGGCCGGTCAATTCTTTCAGTATCGTCCGTCCTTCTTCAAACAGCGATGCGTCTCCGCGGAATTTATTGATGATGACACCTTTCATCTGTGCCCGTTCTTCTGGTTTGAGCAGTGCGATAGTACCGTAAACCGAACCGAATACACCGCCCCGGTCTATATCGGCAACCAGGTAGGTAGAGGCGTTTGCCTGTATCGCCATACGCATGTTGGTGATATCGCGATCGCGCAGGTTCAGTTCGGAAATGCTTCCGGCGCCTTCCAGTACGATTGGGTTATAGCGAGATTCCAGGCGGTTGAAGGCTTCGATAGCCTTTCTAAAAAGTGCTTCCTTCTGGTTTTGTACGCCGAAATAGTCTTTGGCGGACATGTTGCCGACCGGTTTACCGTTCAGTACGACCTGCGAACTCTTGTCGTTAGTCGGTTTCAGTAATACCGGGTTCATATCCGTATGCGGAGCGATACCGCATGCTTCGGCCTGTACTACCTGGGCGCGTCCCATCTCGCCACCTTCGGGGGTGGAGAAGGAGTTCAACGACATATTCTGCGCCTTGAAAGGGGCAGGTTGGTATCCGTCTTGCTTAAAGATACGGCAGAAGGCTGCGTTAATCACACTCTTTCCTGCATCGGAACAAGTGCCAACGAACATGATCGGTTTCAAATGCTGTTTCATAATGGCTGCAAAACTAGTGAAAAAGCAGGATAGTTCTTATATTATTTTCTATATTTGCGCTTACTTATTTCTAAATTTTATACGATTATCTAAATTGAATACCATGGAAAAACAGAAACAAAGCCAGCGGCTGTTGTCGTTGGATGCATTGCGGGGATTTGATATGTTCTTTATTATGGGGGGAGGTTCCCTTTTTGTTGCGTTGGCGACGTTGGTCCCGACGCCTTTTTTTGAGTCGATAGCTGCCCAAATGAGCCATGCCAAATGGGGGGCGGGGTTTACGTTTGAAGATATTATTTTCCCCTTGTTTTTGTTTATTGCCGGTATCTCTTTTCCTTTTTCATTGGAAAAGCAGCGGGAGCGGGGAATGTCGGAAGCGGCTATTTATAAAAAGATTATTCGCCGGGGAATTACACTGGTTGTATTAGGGTTTGTTTATAACGGGTTGCTGAATCTGAATTTTGAAACACAGCGTTATGCCAGCGTACTGGCGCGTATCGGTCTGGGATGGATGTTCGGTGCGCTGATTTTTGTCAATACGCGGACGATCACACGGGTATGGATCGTTGCTGTCATCCTGATAGGTTACTGGTTGCTGTTATTTATTCCGGCACCCGACGGGAACGGGGCGGAGTTGTTTACCCGTGAAGGGAATCTGGCTTGCTATATCGACCGTCTGTTATTGCCGGGGCGTTTGCATGGAGGAAATTATGATCCGGAAGGGATTTTATCTACCTTGCCGGCCATCGGAACCGCTTTGCTGGGAATGTTCACTGGTGAGTTTGTCAAACTGCGGAGAGAGGGACTGACGGAGACGAAAAAGGTTGTTTATATGCTGGCTGTTGGTGGTTGCCTGTTAGTGATTGGTCTGTTGTGGGGATTGTTTTTCCCGATTAATAAATATTTGTGGACAAGCTCGTTTGTTTGTACGGTCGGTGGTATCTCGGCGATACTGTTTGCCGTCTTCTATTATATTGTCGATGTGAAGGAGTGTAGGGGATGGACTCTTTTCTTTACAGTCATAGGTACGAACTCGATCACTATTTACTTGGCACAGGTGTTCATTAATTTTACCTTTACGGCAAATGCCATTTTTGGAGGTTTCATCGGGTTATTCCCGGAAACAGCCCAACCATTGCTGGGGGCGATTGCTTATATCGCTGTGTGCTGGGGATTCTTGTATTTTCTGTATCGTCAACGTATTTTCTTAAAAGTCTAAAATAATAACAAATGGAAAAAACTACTTACAAGCGGCTGGAGTCGCTTGATGCTTTACGAGGATTCGATCTTTTCTTTCTGGTTGCTTTAGGACCGTTGGCACATTCATTGGCACGGGCTGCGGATGTGGGATGGCTGAATGATTGTATGTGGGCTTTTGATCATGTACAATGGGTGGGTTTTTCTCCCTGGGATTTGATTATGCCGTTGTTTCTTTTTATGTCGGGGGCTTCGATGCCGTTTGCTTTGTCACGTTTTAAAGGTGTTTCCGACAAAAAATCTCTTTTCCGGCGCTTGGGAAAACGTATCTTGTTGTTGTGGATATTCGGTATGATGTGCCAGGGAAATCTGCTGGGACTTGATCCGGATCGTATTTATTTATATTCGAATACGTTGCAGTCGATTGCCGCCGGTTATTTGATTACGGCTGTGTTGTTCCTTTATACCAGCCGGAGGACGCAGATCGGTGTGGCGGTGGCTTTGTTGCTTGTTTACTGGGCGGCGATGCAGTTTATTACGGTCGGCAGTTATGGAGGTGGTAATTACACACCTGAAGGAAACCTGGCGGAATGGATAGACCGTACGATGCTGGGACGTTTTCGGGACGGGGCGAAAGTGGTGGATGGTGAAGTCGTTTTTGCGCCTTGGTATCATTATACATGGATTTTGAGTACCCTGAACTTTGGCGTGACGGTATTGACCGGTTTGTTTGCCGGCTATATTGCCAAGGATAAGACCAGTGATATCCATAAACTGAAATGGTATTTCGGAGCAGGAGCCGCTATGGTGGCTGCCGGATGGCTTTGGGGATTGCAGATGCCGGTTATCAAGACGATATGGACCAGTTCCATGGTGCTGGTGAGTAGCGGATATTGCTTCCTGTTGATGGGATTGTTTTATTATCTGATAGATTATAAAGGATACAATAAGAATATAACCTGGCTGAAAGTGTACGGGATGAACTCGATTGTAGCCTATATGCTGGCGAACGTCATCAATTTCAGTTGCCTGGGACAGTCTTTGTTTTATGGGCTGGAGCAATATCTGGGTAATTATTATTCCTTTTTGATAAGCTTGTCAAACGTATTGGTTATTTATGTAATTTTGTGGCAGCTTTATAAACGTAATATATTTCTTAAAGTATAGAAAACACAAAATTAGAGAGAAAGAGAAATGGAATCAATCAAGCAGATATACCGGATCGGACATGGTCCGTCGAGTAGCCACACGATGGGGCCGATGCGTGCTGCCCAGATGTTCGTGGAACGTAACAGAGGTGCCGTGCGGTTTAATGTGACTTTATATGGTAGTCTGGCTGCTACCGGGAAAGGCCACATGACGGATGCTGCCATCCTGGAAGTGTTGCAGCCGGTTGCTAAAACGACTATAACCTGGGAACCCAAGATATTTCTTCCGTTCCACCCGAACGGAATGTTGTTCGAATCGTTCAATGAGAACGACGAAGAGCTGGAATCGTGGACTGTGTACAGTATTGGCGGCGGTACGCTTGCCAACGAAAGTTTTAACGAACTTAAAACGGCACAGGTCTATGAGATGAGCACGATTAAAGATATACAAGCCTGGTGCGAAAAGACCGGACATTCCTATTGGGAATATGTGGAGCAATGCGAAGGACCGGAAATCTGGGATTACCTGGCGGAAGTATGGGACGTGATGCAAAAGGCGGTGCAGAGCGGCCTGGAAGCAGAAGGTATCCTGCCGGGCGGCTTGGGTATACGCCGGAAAGCATCCGACTATCTGATTCGTGCCAAAGGATATGGCAGCAGCATTAAAAGCCGTGGTATGGTTTACGCTTTTGCGCTGGCTGTATCCGAAGAGAATGCTTGCGGCGGTAAGATTGTGACGGCTCCGACCTGCGGTTCCTGCGGGGTGATGCCGGCGGTGCTATATCATCTGAAAGATACCCGTGAGTTCCGCGATTCCCGTATCCTGCGTGCATTGGCTACGGCCGGATTGTTCGGGAATGTGGTACGTACCAATGCGTCGGTTTCCGGAGCGGAGGTAGGCTGCCAGGGAGAAGTAGGGGTTGCCTGTGCGATGGCTGCCGGTGCTGCCAGTCAGTTGTTTGGTGGAACGCCTGCTCAGATCGAGTATGCTGCCGAGATGGGGTTGGAACATCACCTGGGGTTGACTTGCGACCCGGTTTGCGGTTTGGTTCAGATACCTTGTATCGAACGTAATGCTTTTGCCGCAGCGCGTGCACTGGATGCAAATACTTTCTCGAACTTCTCGGACGGCAAACATCGTGTGAGCTTCGACCAGGTGGTAGAGGTGATGCGACAGACGGGTAATGACCTGCCGAGTTTATACAAAGAAACTTCCGAGGCGGTCTGGCTAAGAAATACGGGGAATAAGATTAAAAAGAATATTCTCCTCATCGTATAAAAGATATTAAAATAAGGGTACAGTAGTTGCATCCTTATTTTTTTATATTACTTTTGACATGTCTGTCAAACAAAAGTGTCAGACATATTTGACAGTCAGTGATGACAAATGTGGTAAAACAAGATATACAATGAGTACAGAAGAAGTAATCACAATGGAGAACCGAATCCTGGAAGCGGCCAAACAGGTCTTTGTCAGGAAAGGATATGAAGCGACCAAGATGGGCGACGTGGCTGCCGAAGCAGGTATCGGGCGTACGGCCCTACATTATTATTATCGTACGAAAGAAATGTTGTTCGATGCGATCTTCGACCAGTTGATAGATGCCTTGCTTCCGAACCTGGGAGCGATTATGGAAGAGAATACCTCTTTCCTGGAGAAGCTGCCGAAGATTATCGATCAATATGTAAGAACGTTGCAGAGGAATCCTTTGTTCCCTGTGTTTGTTATAAATGAACTACAACGTGATCCGGAGCATATTTATCATTCCATACTGAAGAATCCCGCACGGTTGAACCAATCATCCGAATGCGTAAACAGATGGAGGATGAGATGGAGAGAGGTGTATTGAAGAAACTGCCGGTATATTATGCGGCGACTACCTTGATAAGCCTGCTGGTTTTCCCCATGCTGGTTCGTAATCCGTTTACGGCTGTTTTTATGGGAGGCGATGCAGAGAAATATGAAGAATTTCTGCGGGAACGGATTCCCTTCGTTATTGATATAATGATCCGGTTGCTGACACCGGACGATAATACATCGAATTAATAAATACCCCTATGAAACGGATTTGTGTAATTTTATTCTTATGCTTCCCCTTGTTGTCGGGTACCGTAAAAGGGCAGGAGCAGATAACATTGACACAATGTTATGAATGGGCCCGTGCCAATTATCCCCAGATACGGCAGTTCGGTTTGATCGGGCAGACGGAGCAATACAATCTCTCGAATGCCGGAAAAGGCTGGTTGCCCCAACTGACGGTGAATGCAAAGGCAACCTATCAGAGTGATATGACTAAACTACCTTTTGATGCGGACAAACTCTCGTCGATTGTTCCGGGACTGGAGATTCCGACATTAAGCAAAGACCAGTATCAGGTGGTGGCCGAACTGAATCAGAATATCTGGGATGGCGGAACAATTCATTCCACCCGGCAGTTGACGAAAGCACAGGCTGCTGCCGACCGCGAACAGCTGGAAAGCGACCTCTATACATTGAACGACCGGGTAAACCAACTTTATTTCGGTTGTCTGCTTCTGGAGGAACTGATCCGCCAGAACGCATTGCTCCAGAGAGAGTTGCAGATTAATATCGACCGGATAGCAGCGATGATGGATAATGGTGTGGCCAACCAGTCCGACCGCGAAAGTATGGAAGTGGAACTCTTGAATGCCTGTCAGAAAGAAATCGAACTGAAAGCCTCCCGTGTCGCCTTCGGCAGAATGCTGAGTGCACTGATAGGAAAGCCTTATGATAAAGACAGGATATTGGTTGTCCCTTCCATACCGGGCAATCCGTTATCCGGAGACATAAACCGTCCCGAATTGCGGGCGCTGGATGCAAAAAGCTATTTGCTGGAAGTACAAAACAAACAGATTACAAGTGGTTTAATGCCTCGTCTGGGGGCATTTGTACAGGGCGGATATGGCCGTCCGGGGTTGAATATGCTGGAGGATGACTTTAATCCGTTTTATATAGCGGGAGTACGCCTTTCCTGGAATATGGGCAAATTGTACACCTTGAAGAATGACCGCCGTAAAGTGACTACGGCACGTCAGCAGGTGGAGGTGCAGCGTGAGACATTCCTGTTTAATACCTCATTGGAACTGATGCTGCAAAATACGGAAATACAGAAAATCTCCGATTTGATGAAAGCGGATGACGAAATAATCCGCCTGCGTACCAGCATCAAAAATGCTGCGGAGGTGAAGCTGGCAAACGGCGTTATCTCCGTCACCGACCTTATCCGCGAAATCAATGCGGAAGATCTGGCGAAGCAAGCCGCTGCCGCCCATCGCATCCAGCATCTGAATGCCGTCTATAATTATATGTATACAACGAATAATGAATAATCACAAAGAATCATGAAGAAGAATATGAAACGATTGAATTCTTATACATTAATAGCAACCGCTTTATTAAGTCTGGCTGCATGTAACAGGGGAGACGGCGACTTCGATGCTACCGGCACGTTTGAAGCGACGGAAATCCTCGTATCTTCCGAAGCAAACGGAAAGATTATGGAATTGAATGTAGAGGAAGGTGACCGCCTGGATGCCGGCGCCCTTGTAGGATATGTCGACAGCACTCAATTATATTTGAAGAAAATGCAACTCTCGGCCGGTCTGCGCTCTGTCGATATCCGTAAACCGGATATTCGCAAGCAAATTGCCGCCCTGGAGCAACAGATTGCTACCGCACGTACGGAACAACAACGTATGGAGAATCTGGTAAAGGCAAAAGCCGGCAACCAGAAACAGGTGGACGACATCGTCAACAATATCAAATACCTCCAGAAACAATTGGATGCGCAGTATTCTACGCTAAACAAGACGACAGGCGGTGCCGATGCGGAAGCCGAAGGTATCCTGTATCAGATTATGCAGCTGGATGACCAGTTACAGAAAAGCCGTATCGTAAATCCCCAGGCAGGAACCGTTCTTGTCAAATATGCTGAACCGGGTGAAGTGACAGCCGCCGGTAAGCCTCTGTATAAAATAGCCGACACCGACTTGCTTTACCTGCGTGCCTATATCACGTCCGACCAACTTTCGACATTGAAACAGGGCCAGACAGTCCGTGTCTTTGCCGATTATGGAGAAAACGACCGGCGCGAATATCCGGGAACGATTACCTGGATATCCGATAAATCGGAGTTCACTCCCAAAGGAATCCAGACAAAGGACGAACGGGCCAATCTGGTCTATGCCATCAAGATTGCTGTTAAGAACGACGGTTATCTCAAGATTGGACAGTATGGGGAAACGGTGTTTGAGTAATTGAAAATTGAGAATTGAAAATTAATGGGGATGAATGGAGTTAAGATGGAGGCGGTTGGTAAGAACTACGGGCAGGTAGAGGCTTTGCAGGATATTTCTCTGGATATACGTCCCGGTGAATTGTTCGGCCTGATTGGTCCCGACGGGGCAGGGAAGACCACTTTGTTCCGTATCCTGACGACTTTATTGCTGGCGGATAAAGGGACGGCTACCGTCTGTGGTCTGGATGTCGTGCGTGATTATAAAAAGATACGTACGATGGTCGGTTACATGCCCGGCCGTTTCTCGTTGTATCAGGACCTGACGGTCGAAGAGAACCTGGATTTCTTTGCTACCGTGTTTAATACTACGGTAGAAGCCAACTATGACCTGGTTCACGACATTTATGTTCAGATAGAACCTTTTAAAAAACGGAAAGCAGGAAAATTGTCCGGAGGTATGAAACAAAAGCTGGCATTGAGCTGTGCTTTGATTCACCGCCCCGAAGTCCTTTTTCTGGATGAACCGACAACGGGTGTCGACCCGGTTTCCCGGGTGGAGTTCTGGGATATGCTGGACCGCTTGAAGAGGCAGGGCATTACGATTATGGTTTCCACTCCTTATATGGATGAGGCTTCCCGTTGCGACCGCATTGCTTTGATGCGTTCCGGCCAGTGCTTGTCCGTCGATACGCCGGCAGGCATCCGTGCCTCTTTCGGCAGGCAGCTGTGGACTGTCCGGTCGGCATCCATGTTCAGGCTGCTGACGGACCTTCGTTCTTTTCCGGGAACCTATTCTTGTTATGCCTTTGGCGATGCCCATCATCTGACATTAAAGGAAGATGGCAGGGAGATGAATGCCCTGATGCAGTTCTTGAAAGATAAAGGATATGCAGATGTCGCTATTGAACCGGTCGAGCCAAGTGTGGAAGATTGCTTTATGGCTTTGTAAAAACGATAGAGTGAAATGTAATACCATATATTGTGATAGAAAATTCTCATATATTATGATATTGGAATTGTATAATATATGAGAATGCAGTATCATAATATATGAGAATTTTATCTGATAAAAGTATATATACAATGAACGTAATAGAAACAGACAGTCTGACTAAGCGCTTCGGAACTTTTACCGCGGTAGATCATATCAGCTTTGAAGTGGGAGAAGGAGAGATCTTTGGTTTCCTGGGAGCCAATGGCGCCGGAAAGACGACGGCGATGCGTATGCTTTGCGGACTGTCGACACCCACTTCCGGCAAAGCCCGTGTGGCAGGTTTTGATGTATATAAGGAGACCGAGCAGATCAAACGCCATATCGGCTATATGAGTCAGAAGTTTTCCCTGTACGGCGACTTGAAAGTCTGGGAAAATATCCGTTTGTATGGCGGTATCTACGGTCTGTCGAAGAAAAAGCTGGCGGAGAAGACGGATGAACTGCTCGATGTACTGGATCTGGAAGGCGAGCGGAACACGTTGGTCGATGCGTTGCCTTTAGGCTGGAAGCAGAAGCTGGCTTTTTCCGTCGCTATCATCCACGAACCCCGTATTGTTTTTCTGGATGAGCCTACGGGTGGTGTCGATCCGGTTACCCGCCGTCAGTTTTGGGAGTTGATCTATAAAGCGGCGGAACGCAATATCACTGTCTTTGTCACCACCCATTACATGGACGAAGCCGAATATTGTAACCGTGTCTCTATTATGGTCGACGGAAAAATCGAAGCGCTGGACAGTCCGGCTGCTTTGAAATCGTCTTTCCATGCCGAAAATATGAATGATGTGTTCCGTGCCCTGGCGCGAAAAGCAACAAGAGGTGAATAGTTATGAAACAGTTTATATCTTTTATCCGCAAAGAATTCTTCCACATCTTCCGCGACAAACGGACCATGTTGATTTTATTGGCTATGCCGATTATCCTGATTATTCTGTTCGGCTATGCGATTACGACGGAAATAAAATGTGTGCCGATTGCCGTGTTCGACCAAAGCCGGGATGAAGTGAGCCGGAAAATCACCGAACATCTGGGGGCAAGCGAGTATTTTGATTTGTATAAAATGGTAGACAGCGAAGCGGAAGCTCAATCCCTCTTTAAACAGGGTAAGATTAAACTGGTCGTTGTTTTTCCGCCCCAATATGCTTCCACGGCGGATGCGGATGTCCAGTTGCTGGCAGATGCAACCGACCCGAACGAAGCGACCCAGCTGACCGCTTATGCAACCACCATCATCGCTTCTGCCAAAGCGGAGATACAAGGAAATCTCCTTCAGCCGGAAGAAAAAGCGCAGCTTATGCAGGCTGGCATTACGCCGGTCACTCACCTTCTCTACAACCCCACCATGAAAGGCGCCTACAACTTTGTGCCGGGGGTAATGGGATTGATCTTAATACTGATATGTGCCCTGATGACCTCTGTAGGCATCGTGAAGGAGAAGGAGATGGGTACGATGGAAGTGTTGCTGGTTTCGCCGATGAAGCCGGTCTATATCATTCTGGCAAAAGCGATTCCCTATCTTTTATTGAGTATAGTGAATGTGGCGACAATCCTTGCCCTGTCTTATTTCCTGCTGAAGGTTCCGATTGCGGGGAGCCTGGTTCTGCTGGTGGCAGTTTCCATCCTGTACGCCCTGGTTTCCCTTTGCCTCGGTCTGTTGATATCGACGATAGCCGACACGCAACAGGCAGCCATGCTGATTAGTGCTATGGTGTTGATGCTGCCGGTGATTCTGCTTAGCGGCATGGTATTTCCCATAGAGAACATGCCTGATATATTGCAATGGCTTTCCAATATCGTGCCGGCCAAATGGTATATTATCGCAGTGAAAGATGTGATGATAAAAGGGTTAAGTGCCGGAGCCATCCTGAAGGAGATAGGGATACTGTCGTTTATGGTCATATTCCTGGTGATTCTTAGTGTGAAACGTTTTAAGACTCGTTTGTGAGATAAGAAGTTATGAAAACATTACGATATTTACTTGAAAAAGAGTTTAAGCAGATCAAGCGCGACCGGTTTTTACCGCGCATCATCTTTTTGGTACCATTGATGCAATTGCTTATCCTGCCTTTTGCCGCCAATTTCGAAATGCGTAATATCAATCTGGGAGTGATTGACCATGATCATTCCGTGGTGTCTGTGCAGCTGGTCGAAAAGATTCTTTCGTCCGGTTATTTCCGGCTGACCGATGTGTCTTCCAGTTATGATCAGGCGATCACCTCGATAGAAAGTAACGAGTCGGACCTGTTGCTTGAAATCCCGGCAAAGTTTGAACAGGAACTCGGCCGGGAAGGAAAGGCGGATGTCCTGATTGCTGCAAACGCAGTGAACGGAACAAAAGGAGGGATGGGTAGCTCTTACCTCACACAAATTATTCAGGATTTTAATCAGGATAAAGGTTTCACCTCTGCTGCCGTGAGCAGTGGAGTGCGGGCAACGGCTCTTTTTAATCCGCATCTGAATTATAAGAATTATATGGTACCGGGTATCCTGGTCTTTTTGTTGACGATTATCGGTGGTTTCCTTTCGGCCCTGAATATAGTCAGCGAGAAGGAGAAAGGGACCATCGAACAGATTAATGTGACGCCCGTCCCCAAAACATTGTTCTTGCTGTCGAAGCTGATTCCTTTCTGGGTAATCGGTTTTATTCTGTTGACGATCGGAGCCATTGTGGCATGGATTATTTACGGTTTGCTGCCGGTCGGCAATATGGGGATTATTTATTTGTTTGCGGCAGTTTATCTGATTGCTTTTACAGGTTTGGGGTTGGCAATATCTTCTATATCGTCCAACCAGCAACAGGCGATGTTCACGGCTTTTTTCTTCTTGATTATATTTGCTTTGTTGAGTGGACTTTTTACCCCGATCAGCAGTATGCCGCAATGGGCACAGACTATAACATTATTTAATCCGGTACGTTATTTTATAGAAGTGATGCGTATGGTTTATCTGAAAGGCAGTTCGTTTTCCGATTTGAGCGGACATTTCATTGTCGTTTGTCTTTTTGCTGTATTATTTAATGTATTGGCTGTGATAAGTTATAGGAAAAAATAGTAAATCCCAAATACGTAATATAGAGTGCCGGATGGTAGAAACGGACAAACGGAGATAATGGTTTTGGCTAGTTGAATGTTTTACAGCATACTTAACGATATTTTACAAACATCTTACTGCTTTTTAACGTGACTCTTTTATATTTGATTCAAATCTGAAACAATATTTCAAATATGGAAAGCGTTATTCCAAATATGGAAAAAGGAGAAGAAAATTATAAGGTGCCGAATTTGGAGAAAGGAATTGCGGTGCTTGAATATCTTTCGCTTCGTCCACAGGGTGAGACGCTGCAAGATATTAAGAATAAGCTGGATATCTCCCAGACTACTGCTTATCGTATTTTGAATACATTGGTTCGATTGGATTATCTTAACTATAATGAAGACACGAAACGCTACAAATTGTCCCGAAAATTGCTAACTTTGGGCTTCAGATCGTTGAATGAACATAATTTGTTGGAGACAGTATTGCCTTGTTTGCGTGATTTGCGTGATAAAGTAGGGGAGACTGCCTGTTTTGGTGTACTAGGAGATGAGAAAGGAATTTTTATAGAGCAGGCGCAGGGACATCATACGTTCCGCTTTGTTCTATCGCCGGGGAAATCATTTGAATTACATTGTTCTGCACCCGGAAAAGCGATTATGGCTTATCTGCCAAACACGGTCCGCGATCGGTATTTGTCGTATATGACATTTGCGAAGTATAATGCGCGGACGATTACTAACCGGGATGCTTACCTGGAAGAATTGGAAAAAGTCCGTAAGCTGGGTTATGCTATGGATAATGAAGAAGAATTGAATGGTGTGATCTGTGTAGGTGCTCCTATCTTTAACTACACAGGCTATCCATGTGGCGCCATCTGGATATCGGGTCCCAAAGACAGGTTAACAAAAGAAATATTCCATTCAACGGTTGCGAGCATCAAGGAGGTCGCTCAGAATATTTCGGCTGAATTAGGATATAGTAAAAACACAAAAAAATAAATAATACCATGAGGACGAGTAAATACATATTAAGAACTTCATTGATGGCATGCTTTGTCAGTTGTTGCATCTCATTTGCATCGGCTGATAATCCGCCTTTTTTTACGACTGATATAAAACTGAATGATAAAGGGGAAATGCTTCTGACTGAAAAAGGAATGAAGCGGGTGGATGTATTTTCAGCCGACGGCAAACTGCTGCGTTCTTTCCCCATGGATGAAACACCGACCGGTATTTTGGTTGACGGCGATAAGGCCTATGTGACGACCTTTGAGAAGACGGGGAAGTTACAGATCTTATTGTTGGAATCGGGTAGGGTGGAAGCTGCTATCCCTACAGGGTCGGGTGCCTGCCATCCGATGTTCGGACCGGATAAAAAGACAATCTATGTCTGTAACCAGTTCGAAAACACCGTGTCGGAAATTGATCCGGTGAATCATAAAGTACTACGCACGGTTAAGGTACTTCGCGAACCGAAATCCGCCGTATTCAGCAAAGACGGTAAATATATGTATGTAACAAACTTCCTGCCGGCACAACGTGCGGACCTGGATTATGTGGCAGCCTGTGTTTCCGTGATTGAAATGGATGGTTTTACCAAAGTGAAAGATATTCAGCTGGCAAACGGTAGTAATGCTTTGCGTGGCATTTGTATTACGCCTGACGGCAAATATGTATATGTGTCGCATAATTTGGGACGTTTCGCCGTACCGACTTCGCAGTTGCAGCAGGGATGGATGAATACGAGCGCTTTCAGTATCATCGATACGGAAAAGCAGGAGTTTGTCGGTGCCGTTGTTGTTGACGAACCGGAAAGAGGTGCTGCCGGTATCTGGAGTATCGATTGTAATGACGATCATATCTTTATTTCACATTCCGGTACTCACGAGGTGAGTGTGATCGATCATCCGGCTTTGCGTGAAAAGTTTGAAGCTATCCCAATAAGGCGATGCTGGATTATGACCTGAATTTCCTGTATGGCATCCGCGAACGTGTTCCGTTGCAGGGTAACGGTCCCCGTGCGATGGCTCTGACTAACGAGAAACTGGTTGTTCCTACATATTTTGCCGATGTTCTGAATGTAATGGATATTAATACCCGTGAAGTAACGTCGACAGAATTGAATCCGGGACGTACGGAAAGCAATATAAATAAAGGAGAAAAATATTTCAACGACGCCTCCCACTGTTTCCAGAACTGGCAGAGTTGTAACGGTTGCCACCCGGGGGATGCCCGTACGGATGGCATGAACTGGGATTTGATGAACGATGGCGTAGGAAACTCAAAGAACTGCAAAAGTTTGTTGTTTAGCCATGTGACTCCTCCTAATATGATTTCAGGAATCCGTGCTTCTGCGGAGGTTGCTGTGCGTGCAGGATATAACTTCATCCAGTTCTTCGATATTACTGAAGATGATGCAAAATGCGTGGATGAATATCTGACGTCATTGCGTCCGGTGCCGAGTCCTTTGCTGGTGAACGGCGAATTGTCCGATAAGGCGAAAGAAGGACGTAAAGTCTTTGAAAAACTAAAATGTGGTGAATGTCATAGCGGACCTTATTATACAGACATGAAGATGCATCGTATCGGTGAAGATATCGAGTTTGAAAAAGGGTGGGATACTCCGACTTTAAGAGAAGTCTGGCGTACGGCTCCTTATTTGTTCGATGGTCGTGCAGCTACAATGGAGGAAGTCTTTGAAGTGCACAAGCATGGAATTGATAAGAAGGTATCCAAGAAAGATATTGAGGCTTTGGTTGAATATGTAAACTCACTCTAAAAGGAGGGATCGATGAATTATTGCGAGAAGATACGTTATAACATTTACACTACTGAGAAAGCGGATTTTGAGGAAATGGTGGATAAGCTGCTTGCCCAATTACCGCAGAACGAACAAATATTCAGGTTGGCCTTTTTCGGCATGCCGGATGATAATGAACAATATGTTTCGCGCCGCGTAATGTTGCGTGAAAAGGTACGTAAATACTATGGGAACCATGAACCGGTGTTGAGTTATGTATCCCAGCCGCCATTGAACGGAGGTTTGATACTGGAGGCTCATACATATACGCCGGATAAAGGAGACCATATTACATATAAACATATCGGGACATTCCCGTATGTGGTATTGGTAAATGGCAGCGGCCGTTTCCTGTTTGCCGGAGGTTTCCATGGCGATGTGATTAATTTCGGTATCGAGCAACAGTCGAAAGAAGTGTTCAAGCTGGTATCGGAGTTGTTGAGGAAGGAAGGATTCCCGATCAACAGCATCATCCGCCAGTGGAACTATATCGAGCAGATCACTAAGTTTGACGGTGAAGACCAGCATTATCAGATATTCAATAATGCCCGTAGCGATTATTATGCCATGACAACCTGGGAAAACGGTTATCCGGCAGCAACGGGTATCGGTGCGAATCTGGGAGGCATACTGGTTGATCTGGATGCTGCCGTATTCTCGAATCCGGATTGTTATGCAACACCGATCGACAATAAATTGCAGGTGGCTGCCCACGCTTATTCCGAAGGAGTACTGGAGCCGGCCCACAGCAAAAAGACGACTCCGAAGTTCGAGCGCGCCAAGAGCATGACATTTGGAGAACGTGAGGTGATCTATATCTCCGGAACTGCGGCTATCCGTGGCGAGGAGAGTTTGATAGGAGTGGGGTTGGAGCGTCAGCTTCATATTACGATGGAGAATATCGCTGAACTGATCGGTGAGGCGAAATTGAAAATGCTCCGGGTCTATCTGAAAGAGAAATCTTTCTTTGAAGAAGCTGAAAGGCTTTTGAATGCGTATGAGTTGAATATCCCCATATCATATATGTGGCTGATGTTTGTCGGGATGAATTATTAATTGAGATTGAGGGAATAGCAGTGTTGTAACCCCTGCCATATCATGTTGACCGTTTGGCGAAATAAAGCAAATATTACTAACATAAATTAAAACAAAAATGAAAAAAGGATTGAGTATTAAAACAATGGCTGTGGGGCTTTTATTAAGTTCTATGGTTGCATGTACTGGTAACAAAACAAGTGACGCTACTTGTTGCAACGGAGAGGGCGAATGCACTGAACAGAGCAAATGCGATAAAAATTCTAATTGTAAAACTAATAAAGAAATGACTTATTCTAAGAAGTACACAAACGCCGACTTCTACAAAGACGGCAAATTCGATCAGGCAGTAGCTATCGAAGCAATGAAAGACATGTTTAAGTTCTATGATGTTCCTTTTACAGAACTGATGGCTAAAGACATGTGGGTTACAGATTTCGGTCTGGGTGACTTTGAAAACGTTGGTATGGGTGGTATTTTCTGGATCAACGATGCAGAACACGGATACTTCGCTCACGCTATCTATCTGCTTCCGGGACAGATGATCCCTGAACACGCTCACGTAAAAACTAAATTCCCTGCAAAACACGAATCATGGATGGTTGAAAAGGGATGGGTTTATAACTTCTCTGTACTTGGTGACGAAACTCCGAACGCTCCTGCAATTCCTGCAAGTCACGGACCTATCAAGAGCAAAAACTTCGTAGTTCAGAAAGTCGGTGATGTATTGCGTCTGAAAGAACTTGAATCATTCCATTTCATGATGGCAGGACCGGAAGGTGCTATCGTTGACGAATGGGCTTGTTATCATGACAATGACGGTTTGCGTTTCACAAACCCGAAGGCGTCTCTCTAACTCCAATCGTAGTTGTTAACACCTTATATTAATATTGAGATACATGAATAAATATTTTTTATTAGTATCACTCTTTTTATCTACTTCTTTCTTTGTTTCGGCCGCGCCGAAACAAAAGAAGGTGGATACCTGGATTGATGCATCAATTAAAGCAAAAACGGAACTGCAAACCCAGCTTCAGAAAACAGGAATGCCGATTATTTCCTCTTTCAAGAAGCATAAGGAAAAAGCAGAACCTTTTGCTGTTGACTTGAAAGGCGTAGATAAGCTGGTGCTTATCACTGCCGGAGGTCCGGATGGTTCTGATTACGACCAGGCTGTTTGGGGTAATGCCCGTTTGATTAAAGCGGACGGTACTGCTGTTTGGTTGGATGAAGTTCCTTTCGAATATGGTGTTGCCGGTTGGGCAAAGCCAAAAATGAATATTAATGCTTACGACCATGAGATTTTCATTGCAGGCAAAGAATACAAACACGGTGTTTTCTGTCATGCAAACGGAACTTTGGTTTATCCTATTAAAGGTGAATATGTTCGTTTTGAAGCTGAAGTAGGTATCGACGATACTTCTTCCGGCGGTAGTGTGTATTTCCAGGCATTGAACGTTGTTCCGAAGTTTGTCGGCGATGAACTGATCGCTAAATATCCGGAACAGATCGGTATGCTGGGCGCTATGATGGACGGTCTGGACACTTGGTTGATCACCCCGGATGCTTCTATTGAAAAACAAGCAGTAGAAGCAATGGTAGGTAAGTTGAAAGACGGTTCTTATTATAAGAGTGTCGTTCAGCAGATCGCTAACGAAAAAGATGTAAATACACAAATCCGTAAATATCTGGAGTTGTTTGAAAAACTTCAGGATGTTTATGCGCTTCAGGGCGAACTGGAATGGCTGAATATTGATGCTATCAAGTTGGCATTTGCAGATATGAGCAAGCAGAAAGGTTTTGATGCTGCTAAATATCAGCCGATGCTGAATGAATTGGTACAACTTCAGCAGAAAGGTTTCAGTGGTATTTATAAAGGAGACGAACAAGCTATTGCCGATGCCCGCAAGGCATTGGATAATAAGAAGGCTATTTTGTTAGGCAACCCGTTGTTGGATGCAGACAAGATTGTTGCCGTACGTTATAAATTAGGCTCTACTGCTCGTCAGGCAATGGCTCCTTCTTTGGGAACACAAGCTAACAACTGGAGTAACCAGGAATCTGCCCGCCGTAGTGGTTTCGATGCAGAGATCGTTGAATTGTCTAACCTGCGTGGTGACATGCAGATGAAGAGTATCTTCAAACCGATCGTCCCCGATGCCTCTATCGCTGACCTGAGAATGCACTGGGATGCAAACCGCGTTATGTTCACAACCCTGATGGGCGAGAACGACAAACGTTGGAATGTATACGAAGTAAAACTGGATGGAACAGGCTGCAAAAAGCTGATCGAGAATGAAGAACCTGACTTGGAATTCTATGATGGTACTTATCTTCCGGACGGACGTATTATTGCTAACTCCAACATCGGTTACCAGGGTGTTCCTTGTGTAAGTGGTGATGACCCGGTTGGTAATATGGTTCTTTATACTCCGGAACAGAAGAATCTGCGTCGTCTGACATTTGACCAGGATGCCAATTGGAACCCGGTTGTAATGAATAACGGACGTGTGATGTATACCCGTTGGGAATATACTGACCTGACTCACTATTATTCTCGTATCGTGATGCATATGAATCCGGACGGAACAGAAAACAAGGCTTTGTATGGTAGTGGTTCAATGTTCCCGAACAGTACGTTCGACATTCAGCCGTTGCCCGGACATGGTTCTGCTTTCGTTGGTATTATCTCAGGACACCACGGTGTTGCCCGTTCAGGACGTCTGATCATCTTCGACCCGACAAAGGGACGTAAGAATGTACAGGGTATGGTTCAGGAAATTCCTCACCGTAACCGTCCTATCCAAGAGTTGATCAAAGACGAATTGGTAAATGGCGTATGGCCTCAGTTCGTTAAACCGACTCCGCTGAATGACAAATATTTCCTGGTTGCAGCCAAGTTAGACCCGCAGTCTTTGTGGGGACTTTATCTGGTCGATATCTATGATAACGTTACTTGTCTGATGCAGGCAGAAGGTGAAGGTTATATCAGCCCGATCCTGGTGAAGGAAACAAAAACACCTCCGGCAATTCCTGATCGTGTGAAGCTGAATGAAAAAGAAGCTACTATCTTTATTCAGGATATTTATGAAGGTGAAGGTCTGCGCGGTATTCCTCGCGGAACTGTAAAAGACTTCGTCTGCATGCTTATGAATATGCTTATGTGAAGACTCGTTCAGACCACAACTGGCATGGTATCCAGAGTGGTTGGGATATCAAACGTTTGTTAGGTACTGTACCTGTTGAAGAAGACGGTTCGGCTATCTTCAAAGTTCCGGCTAATACTCCGATTTCTATCCAGCCGATCGACAAGGACGGCGTTGCTGTTCAGTGGATGCGTAGTTGGGTAACCGGCCAGCCGGGTGAAGTGGTATCTTGTATCGGTTGTCACGAAGACCAGAATCAGATTCCTATTCCGAAACGTGTGATGGCTTCTCAGAAAGCGGCTGTTCCGTTGAAGGCTCCTGAAGGTGGTGTTCGTTCATTCACATTCGACCTGGAAATTCAGCCTATCCTGGATCGTGCTTGTATCGCTTGTCATAATGGCGAAGGCAAGGCATTCGACCTGCGTGGCGGTAAGAAAGACAAACTGGGTTATGGCACATCTTATCTGAACATTCATCCGTACGTACACCGTCAGGGTGGTGAAGGCGATATGGTTGTTCTTCAGCCGTATGAATATCATCCGAACACCAGCGAATTGGTTCGTATCCTGAAGAAGGGTCACCATAACGTGAAATTGACTGACGCAGAATGGTTGAAACTGTACAACTGGATCGACTATAATGCTCCTGATAAAGGTTACTTCGATGCAAACGTTCTGGGTAAGGAAATCATCCCGTACCAGGGATTCGATCAGATCGAACGTCGTAAAGAATTGACTGACAAATATGCTAATGGCATGGGTGTAGACTGGAAGAAAGAAATCGCTGACTACGCTTCTTATCTGAAAGCTCAGGGCCCGATCACTCCGGTTATGCCTGAAAAGGCAGCTCCTGTAAAGGTGAAGAATGTGAAAGCTAAAGGCTGGCCGTTCGACAAAGCAGCTATCAAAGATATGCTTGCAAAGGAAACGAGCAACCGTAAAGAGGTTGAAATCGCTCCGGGCGTGAAGATCAATTTCGTTCGTATCCCTGCCGGTGAATTCGTAATGGGTAGCTATAATGGCGAATCTGATGCTTATCCTACTGCTAAGGTGAAGATCGACAAACCGTTCTGGATGGGTGAAATGGAAATTACCAACCAGCAGTTCAATGCGATTTATCCGGATCATGACAGCCGTTTCGTAGACCAGTTGTGGAAAGACCACGTGGTACAGGGTTATCCGGCTAACGAGCCGAATCAACCGGTAATCCGTGTAAACTACAATGATGCAATGGATTATTGTAAGCAACTGAGCGAAAAGACAGGTCTGAACATTACGCTTCCGACAGAAGCACAATGGGAATGGGCTTGCCGCGCAGGTAGCGACAGTGATTTCTGGTATGGTGATATGAATACTGACTTCGGTAAATATGAAAACCTGGCTGACAAGACTACTTTACTGTTCGCAGTAAGTGGTGTAGACCCGAAACCGATGTCTCCGAATTCTTATTGGTATAAGTATTATACTTATTTGCCGAAAGAAGAAGGAGTAGACGACGGTCAGCTGATCCAGACAGGCGAAAAGGTGTATGAAGCCAACCCGTTCGGTTTGTATAACATGCACGGTAATGTTTCAGAATGGACCCGTTCAGACTATGTGCCTTATCCGTATAATCCGAAGACAAAACTGACTTCAGATCATAAAGTGGTTCGTGGTGGTTCATATATCGAACGTCCGAAATTCTCTACTGCTTATGCACGTAAGGCTTACTATCCGTACCAGCGTGTATTTAACGTAGGTTTCCGTGTAATCATCGAAGACTAATCCCTAAGATATGTCCTAGATATAGATAAAATCTATTAGGTGGCCCCGGTAAGGCCGGGGTCACTTAATTGAAAATTCTTATCTTTGGCGGCATAACTTAATAAAACAACAAATGAAAGCAACTCTCGAAAGAATACTATCTTCCTTTGTAACAACAATTGTCTTGTTACTCCTCTATGGTTTTGGCCTGGCTGTCGCCACTTTTATAGAAAAGTATCATGGAACAGCAGCTGCCAAAGCAATGATTTATTATTCCCCCTTATTCTTTTTGTTGCAGTTTCTTTTAGTCGTTAATTTTATTGTCATTGCTGTTAAGTACCAATATTGCAAGCTGCACAGATGGGGCTTAATGGTAGTTCATACTTCCTTTATCATTATCCTTCTTGGCGCCCTTACATCCTTCCAGTTCGGCGAAGAAGGCATCCTTCATATCCGCGAAGGAGAATCAACCGATCAGATAGCAGTCCGCCAGGGCGATCTGACAACATTCCACACTTTACCCTTCACCGTAGAATTGGTGAAATTTACTTTAACCCGCTATCCGGGTTCGTCCAGTCCGTCTTCTTATGAAAGCGAATTGCTGGTGCATGTAGACGGTAAAACACGCCACGAACATGTATTTATGAATAATGTGTTAGATGTAAAAGGTTACCGTTTCTTCCAGGCTTCTTACGATCCGGACGAACAGGGTACCGTACTTTCCGTCAACCGCGATGTAGCCGGACGGAATATAACGTATACAGGTTACCTGTTGTTGGTAATCGGTCTTATCTTATCCTTAGTAGGGAAGAATTCCCGCTTTATGGCGTTGAGCCGCCGTTTGAAAGAATTTCGCTCTGTTGCACAATCGGCAACAATGATTATCGCTTTGCTGGCATTATCGGTGTCGGTAAATGCGAAAGAAGAAACTTCGTCCATGCTGGATGCCGTACAGAAATATGTGGTGTCTCCGGAACATGCCGCTAAGTTCGGCGCATTGCCGATCCAGTCGCATAGCGGCCGTATGATGCCTATCAATACCTTTTCTTCGGAAATCCTGCGTAAGTTGCATAAGTCGGATAAGATCGGAAATCTGAATTCCGACCAGTTCCTGCTGAGCCTGCTTTCCATGCCGGATATGTGGATGCGCGTTCCTTTTATCGCTTTATCCAATAAAGAACTGGCTAATTATTACGACCTGACAGACGGCGAATGTGCCTATCTTCAGGCGTTCGATAATAAAGGCGATTATAAATTGCAACAGAAACTGGAGGAAGCCTACAACAAGATGCCTGCCGAACGGACCCGTTTCGACAAGGACTTGCTGAAACTGGACGAGCAGATCAACATCTTCCACCAGTTGATCAATTACCAGATGTTGAACCTGTTCCCGAAAGAGGACGACCCTAACCATAAATGGTATGCTCCCGGTGATGACTTGTCCGAATTTGCCGGCAAGGACTCCATGTTTGTTTCCCGCATCATGGGCTGGTATCTGGCCGAAGTGCAGGATGCTTTGCAGGGTGGCGACTGGTCGAAAGCCAATGAGGTGATCGACATGATCAGTACTTATCAGCAGGCAAAGAACAAAACACTGGATATCTCTCCGAAAAAGATAGAGACTGAATTGAAATATAACAAGATGGACGTGTTTCGTCAGTGTAAGAAAGGCTATCTGATCCTGGGAGGATTGATGCTTGTACTCTCTTTCGCCATGCTGTTCAAACAGCAGAAGTGGATGAAGGCAGGTCTCTGGATAGTGGGAATAGGCGTGTTGGCTGTATTCCTTTTACACATGTACGGCATGGGGATGCGTTGGTATATTGCCGGATATGCGCCATGGAGTAACTCGTATGAAACAATGGTATATGTTGCCTGGGCGACAGTCTTGGCAGGTCTGCTGTTTGTAAGACGCAGTACGGTGACCTTTGCACTGGCTACTTTGTTCGGCGGTATTATCCTGTTCGTCTCCGGACTGAACTGGATGGACCCGGAAATCAATCCGCTCGTTCCGGTACTGAAATCGCCGTGGTTGATGTTCCATGTAGCCGTAATCGTTGCCGCTTATGGCTTCTTTGGTATCAGCTGCCTGATCGGACTGACGAACCTGGTGATGACGAGTATCGCCGGAAAGAAAAATACGGAATTACTGAAAGCCCGTGTGAAAGAACTGACTATCGTCAATGAAATGTCGCTCTGGGTAGGTCTGGCTTTGATGACGATCGGAACATTCCTCGGTGCCGTTTGGGCGAACGAGTCATGGGGACGTTACTGGGGATGGGACCCGAAAGAAACATGGGCATTGATTACAATGGTGGTTTATGCCGTGGTTGTTCACCTTCATCTGGTGAGACGCTGGTATAGCGACTGGTTATTCAATCTGTGCTCGGTCGTTGCTTTCTCATCCGTATTGATGACATTCTTCGGAGTGAATTATTTCCTGAGTGGCATGCACTCGTACGGACAGAACGATAATGTACATGGAATCTTTACTTATTTGTATATAGCCGGTGCAGTTGTGATAATCCTCGGAGTATTGTCAAGGATCGGGTATAATAAGACGAAAGAAGAATAAAACGAATGAATTATTAATATAGAAGTTAAACATTAAATTTTAGTGATCATGAGAACATTTAATCATGTAGGTATCATTACCAACGAAAACCAAGAAGGTGCAATGTTCAACGAAGGTTTGAACGTATGGTTAACCGATTACAGCAAGAGCCCTAACAAGATCGAATTCCTGAAGTTTGACGATCCTGCAAAGAGTTGTCTGCCTGAATTGGTTAAATCAAATGGTCATATCGCTTATACAGTTCCTTCACTGGACGAAGCGCTGAAAGATGCAAAGGTAATCTTTGGCCCGGCTGTATGCGACGAACATCTGACTATCGCTTTCATCGAAGAAGAAGGCATCGCAATCGAATTAATGGAAATCAAATAATTTATAAACCTAAACGAAACAAGGAGGAAAAACACCATGGCAGAAATTAAGACTAAATTTATAAATGATCCCGAACAAGTAACTCCGGAATTGCTGGAAGGTTATGTATTGGCTTATCCTGATCAGGTAAAGCTGGCTGCAGAAAACGTTGTTGTTCGCGCTAATCCGAAAAGCGAAGACAAAGTAGCTATCGTTACATTAGGCGGTTCTGGTCACGAACCTGCATTGAGCGGCTTCGTAGGCGACGGTATGCTCGACTGCTCCGTTGTAGGCGACGTATTTGCAGCTCCGGGTGCACAGCGTCTGTTCCAGGCTTTGCAATTGATGAAACGCGAAGCAGGTATCCTGTTGGTTGTATTGAACCACTCAGGCGACGTGATGAGTGCAAACATGGCTTGCCAGCTGGCAGAACGCGTAGGCATTAAAGTTAAACAGCTTCTGACTCACGATGATATCAGTGCCGGTATCGGTGCTCCGACAAACGATCGTCGCGGTTTGGCTGGCTGCGTACCTTTGTATAAGATTCTGGGTGCTGCTGCCGACGAAGGCAAATCATTGGACGAACTGATCGAGATCGGCGAACGTTACAACGAAAAAGTAGCTACTTTGGCTGTTGCTATGCGTTCTTGTACTCATCCGCAAAACGATGCTACAATCACTGACCTGCCTGCCGGTATCATGGAAATCGGTATGGGACAGCACGGTGAAGGTGGTGGCGGCCAGAAACCGCTGGTATCTGCCGATGCTACTGCTGCCGAAATGGTAGACCTGCTGTGTCAGCAACTGCAACCGAAGGCTGGCGACAAGATGATGCTTATCATCAACGGCGTAGGTGCTACTACTCATATGGAATTGAATATCATCTTCCGCAAGGCTTACAAAGAATTGGAAGCACGTGGTCTGGAAGTAGTATTCGGTCGTATCCAGGAAATCCTGACAGTTCAGGAACAAGCCGGTTTCCAGATGATCGTAGGTATTTTGGATGAAGATCATATTGACTATTTAAAGAACAAGAGTGCAAACGCACCGTATTGGACAACTATCGGTAAATAAACAAATAAACATGAAACAACTGACTATTGAGGCTTTCAAAGGTATGCTGAATAACGCCTTAACGCATATCAAAGCCCGCGAAGACGAATTCTCTAAACTGGATGCGGTAATCGGTGACGGCGATCACGGACAGGCTATCGTAACTGCTTTCTCTGTTGTAGTGAAAGCAGGCGAGAAAGGAACAGAATTCAAATCTATGCTGAATGACATGGGATTTGGCGTGATGCTGGAAACAAGCGGATCGACAAGTACCCTGTTAGGAGCATTTTTTCTTGGAATGAGCGACAACGCTGCCGGCACTGAACTGGATGCTGCCGCTGTGAAGAAGATGTTTGCCGGAGGCCTTGCAAATGTGCAGAAACAGACACAGGCTAAGAAGGGTGATAAAACCATGATGGACGCCCTGATCCCCGCAATCGAGGCAATCGAAGCATCTACTTCGGACGATATCAAGGAAATCATGACAGCAGGTGCTGAAGCAGCTATCAGAGGTGCTGAAGAAACTGTCAACATGAAAGCAAACTTCGGACGTGCCCGTAACTACGGCGAACGTTCTATCGGTTACGCCGATAGCGGTGCTACTTCCTGGAGCTGTATGTTTGCCTCTTTCGCAGAAGCATTATAATAGAATAACTAACTTTTTTAAATATAGAAAATAGAAAAATGGCAGATTTAGATGATTTGAGAGAAGGCTGTAACTTCGGTTTAGGTGTTAGCTCTCAACAACAGAGTTTCCATGTGAAAGGTGCTGAAAACCTTCCCTGGGGTATGAAAGATCGTTTATCACGTATCTTCAACCCGAAAACAGGCAAAGCCGTAATGTTGGCTTTCGACCACGGCTTCATCATGGGACCGACTTCAGGTTTGGAACGTATCGACCTGAATATTGTACCGCTGATTGAATATGCCGACTGTATCATGTGTACACGCGGTATCCTTCAGTCTTCAATCCCGACAACAACAAACAAACCTATCTGTTTGCGTTCGGATGCTGGTACTTCTATCCTGACTGACCTGAACGACAACGTTCTGATCGACATAGAAGATGCTATCCGCATGAACGTTTCAGCTATGGCTGTGATGTTGGCTATCGGTGACGAAGCACACGAAGCGAAGACGATCGCTAACCTGTACAAGGCTGTAGATAAAGGAACTCGTTATGGTATTCCTGTAATGGGTGTGACTGCTGTCGGCAAACAGATGGCACGCGACGCTCGTTACTTCGGTCTGGCTTCCCGTATCTGTGCTGAAAACGGTGCAAATATCGTGAAGACTTACTATTGCGAAGGTTTCGAAAAAGTAGTTGCTGCTTGTCCGGTTCCTGTTGTGATTGCAGGCGGTAAGAAATTACCTGAACTGGAAGCATTGGAACTGTGTTACAAGGCTATCAACGACGGTGCTGCCGGTGTTGACATGGGACGTAACGTATTCCAGTCTGAAAATCCTGTCGCTATGATCCAGGCTGTTCACGCAGTGGTTCATGACGGTTTGACTCCGCAACAAGGTTTCGAAAAGTTCCAGGATTTGTCTAAGTAATTAATTATTATACTCCGAAGGGGCGGGGCTCTGCTCTGCCCCTTGTTGTATCTAAACATAACATAATACATATATTGAATTGCCATGAAGAAAATATTCACATTATTGTGCTCTGCTCTTTTCTTATTTGCTGCCACTTCCTGCCAGCAAAAGGCTCAGAAATTATTGTTGGCCGGTTCAGGCTGGAATAAAGTCGTTATCATCGATAAGAATACAAAGCAGATAGAATGGGAGCATCCTATACAAAAAGGTTGGGAATGTAATTCAGCCGTTGCTACTCCGGACGGAAATATCCTGTTCGCCTATAAAAAAGGTGCAAAACTGATTACCCGCGATCAGAAAGAGTTATGGAACATTCCGGCTCCGGATACTTGCGAGATGCAGACAGCCCGTGTATTGCCCGACGGTAATTACCTGTTGGCATGGTGCGGCCATCCGGCTAAGATCATGGAAGTAAGCCCGAAAGGCGAGATACTTTCAGAAACTGTATACGAAACAGGTATCGACCACCCGCATGCTCAGTTCCGCCAGGTGAACAAGAACAAGGCAGGCAACTATCTGATGCCTCTTTTCGCTACATCTGAAGTACGTGAAATCTCTCCGGCCGGCGAACTTGTTAAAACAACGAAGCTGGAAGGTACTCCGTACAGCACTGTATTGCTGAACAACGGCAATTACATGGTAGCTTGCGGTGACGGACATTCTCTGATGGAAGTAAATCTGGATAAAGGCGAAGTAATCCGCCGGATCGGCGAAAAGGACATCGAAGGTGTTTCTTTATTCTTTGTTGCCCAGCTGTTGCCTACTTCAAACAACGGTCTGTATATCTGTAACTGGCAGGGACATGACCCCAGTGCAAAAGAATCAAACAATCCGCAGTTGATGGAGATCGACGGTAACAACAAAGTTATCTGGAGCCTGAATGACAACGATACATTCGGCATGATCTCTTCTGTCTGCCCGATCGACTAAGTAAATTATCTATAACTGGTTGTAACTGTTTCCCCTCCCGAGAGGGAAACAGTTACTTTCTTCACTCTCCACAGAAGGATTTATAACTTTCTCCATTTTTTATATATCTTTGCTAAACGTTAAACCTAAAAACAAACTTAATATCATGAAATTGCAACCAATCGACATCTTTATCATCGGACTCTATCTGGTGGCCATGATCGTCATCGGATTAGTGTTAAAGAAAAAGGCGTCGAAAAACATGGACTCCTACTTCCTGGGAGGAAAAACACTACCTTTTTATATGTTAGGCTTGTCTAACGCATCCGGCCAGTTCGATATCTCTGGTACTATGTGGATGGTTACACTAGCCTTTATTTATGGAATTAAAAGTGCCTGGGTGCCCTGGCTCTGGCCTGTATTTAACCAGATATTCCTGATGGTCTATCTCTCTGTCTGGCTGCGCCGGTCGAATGTGTTGACGGGGGCGGAATGGATACAGACACGGTTCGGAAAGAACAAAGGCGCCAGCCTGTCGCATACGATTGTCGTTATCTACGCCCTGATCGGTGTGCTGGGTTTCCTTAGCTACGGCTTTATCGGCGTGGGTAAATTTATGGAGATATTCTTCCCGTGGGATTTTGTTTCCCAGTATGTCCCGTTTGATATACCGGCTGAATACGTGCCGCATGCTTACGGTATATTCTTTACAGCCATCGCCACGATCTATGTGATGCTGGGCGGTATGCTGAGTATCGTATGGACCGATGTGGTTCAGTTTGCCATTATGACGGTTGCCGGTATCACGATTGCCGTTATCGCTATGATGAAGGTAAGCCCTGAAACGATTGCTTCTATCGTACCTGCCGGTTGGGACAGCCTGATGCCTGGGTGGAACCTTGATTTGCATTGGACCGACATTTTCAGCGATGTAAATACAAAGATAATGAACGACCAGTTTGGTTTGTTCGGGATTTTTATTATGATGATGCTTTTCAAAGGAGTGTTCAATAGTATGGCGGGACCTGCCCCCAACTACGATATGCAGAAGATCCTTTCCTGCCGTAACGGTAAGGAAGCAGCCTTAATGAGCGGTTCTGTTCCTGTCATCCTGCTTATCCCGCGTTATCTGATGATTATGGGATTTACGATCCTGGCGCTGGCTTTCTTCAAAGACCTGGATTTGACGACAAAGACCGGAGCGATCGACTTTGAACTGATCCTGCCGAATGCTATTAATCAGTTCGTGCCCGTTGGAGTATGCGGATTGCTGCTTGCCGGATTGCTTGCTGCCTTTATGTCTACTTTTGCCTCTACGGCCAACGCGGCGCCTGCTTATATTGTAAATGATATCTATAAAAAATATATCAACCCGAATGCCAGCAACAAGACGATGATCCGTGCCAGCTATATCGTAACGGTAGCGGTGGTTGTTGTCAGTGTGGTGATCGGTTTCTTCGTCGAGAGCGTAAACTCCGTCTTGCAATGGATCACATCTGCTTTGTATGGCGGATATATTGCAGCCAACCTGCTGAAATGGCATTGGTGGCGTTTTAACGGGAACGGTTATTTCTGGGGAATGATTACCGGTATCCTGGCCGCTATGGTATGTCCGTTCATCTTCGACGGCTATACGATGGTAGACGGACATTTTGTGGAAAGGGTGGGCGAGTATGCCAACAATGCTCCGATGCTGCCGTTGTTCTACTTCCCGGTTTTGCTGGTTGTTTCGCTGATCGGTTGTATCGTCGGTACTTATGCGGCTCCTCCGGTAGAAGACGAAACGCTGGAACGTTTCTACATCACCGTACGTCCCTGGGGTTACTGGAAACCAGTTTATAATAAGGTTGTTGCCAAATATCCGCAGGTGAAGGCAAATAAAAACTTCAAACGCGATATGTTCAATGTGGCTGTCGGTATTATCTGGCAGATGTGTCTGACCATTATCCCGATGTATATCGTGATCCGTGAAGGCATGCCGTTGATAACCAGCATCCTGATCCTGGCTATCACTACGTTGGTGCTGAAAAAGAACTGGTACGACAAGATGAGCAAGGATGAAGTCGAGTATAATGCTTTGATGGAAGAACTGAAATTGAATGAAAAGAAGTAATTTTGTATTGTCAAATAAAACAAATCAATAAGAAATGGATAAACTGAAAATTATTGGCGAACCGCTGCCCGATATGCCTTGGGAAGACCGCCCGGCTGATTGTAAAGATGTGATCTGGAGATATTCGAATAATCCGGTGATCCCCCGTGATATTATCCCTACATCAAACAGTGTGTTCAACAGTGCTGTCGTTCCGTTCAAGGGAGGTTATGCCGGCGTGTTTCGTTGCGACGATACCAACCGCCGTATGCGTCTGCATGTCGGTTTCAGTGCGGATGCTATCCACTGGAATATTTCTGAGACAAAGCTGGAGTTCGAATGCGACGACGAAGAGATAGGCAAATTCGTTTATGCGTATGACCCTCGTGTATGCTTCATCGAAGACCGCTATTATATAACCTGGTGTAACGGCTATCATGGCCCGACGATCGGTGTGGCTTATACATTCGATTTTGAAACATTCCATCAGTTGGAAAATGCTTATCTGCCTTTCAACCGTAACGGTGTGATGTTCCCGCGTAAGATCAACGGTAATTTCGCCATGCTGAACCGTCCGAGTGACAATGGTCATACTCCGTTCGGCGACATTTTCTACAGCGAATCGCCTGATATGTGCTTTTGGGGAAAACATCGTCATGTGATGGCTCCGGCTCCGTTTGAAGTGAGCGCCTGGCAATGTCTGAAGATCGGGGCAGGTCCTATTCCTATCGAGACATCGGAAGGCTGGTTGCTGATCTATCATGGCGTGTTGCAGTCATGCAATGGCTATGTATATAGCTTCGGTGCCGCCCTGTTGGATCTGGATCAGCCTTGGAAGGTAAAATATCGCACGGGTCCGTACCTGCTTTCTCCGCAAAAGGATTACGAATGTGTAGGTGACGTGCCTAACGTGACATTCCCGTGTGCCGCCCTGCATGATCCCGAATCTGACCGTATCGCTATCTATTACGGCTGTGCGGATACCGTGACAGGTCTTGCTTTCGGTTATATCAGCGAAATCATCGAGTTTACAAAGAAAAATTCTATTGTATAAATTCGTATATTTCCATTAATAGGAGAATACGTTTTCTAAAAAGGGGGGTGCGTCAAAAGGAAAGAGTCTCAATAGTCTCATCAGTCTCACCCCCCTTTTTCATTTTCTGCATTTTGGTTCAGATAAAGAATTCTGTACTTATGTGTCTGAAATATAGCTTATTATATTTGTATTCTCTTTTTTCTCTCTTCAATTTATTCCTTTTTTTATTAAAGTTTCGGACGCACTTCTTCTCTTGGAGTATGGTTATTCTGTTATATTGGGTAAGCATAATATGAAAAACGGGTAAGCACCGGAGGAAGAACGGATAGGCACTGGTGAGTTAACGGATAACTACTCACTAAAAATGTCCGAAATAAAGAGAAAAAACGGGTTTTTATGCTTGGATTTAAATCTTAAAACAGGGTGTATATGAATGTATATCAGTGTGTTATATGTGCTTTTTAGAAAAAGCGTATTTTCAGAAATGGGGGTGAGACTGATGAGACTCTTGACACTCCTGTTCTTCATGGGATAGTCAGAAACACGAAATGACATAAAACAAAAAACCTCAGAAATTAAATTCCTGAGGTTCTCTGTGGGCAGTGATGGATTCGAACCACCGAAGTCGAAAGACAGCTGAGTTACAGTCAGCCCCATTTGGCCACTCTGGTAACTGCCCAGTGCAAAACTTACGTTTTATAGGAAAATCTCTCTTTTCCTTTGAGCCTCTTGTCGGATTCGAACCAACGACCCCGAGATTACAAATCACGTGCTCTGGCCAACTGAGCTAAAGAGGCATTCAGTATTTCTGTTTTGCGAGTGCAAAGGTAGTGATTATTTCTAATCTCGCAATAGGGGAGGGTGTTTTTTTGTATACTTTTTTTCATCTTTCTTTTCAAATACAATCTATCTCCCTGATTAATAATAAGAAAAGATTAGACATTTTTTTAAGAAAAATAGTAGAAGTGAAAATAAATTCTTATTTTGCCGACTCATATAATATCACTTAATCTAAAATCTATTATCATGAGCATTAACAGAAGACAATTTTTAAGAAGATCATTGGCGGGAAGTGCAGCTATCGTTGTAGGCAAAGAGATGAATGCTGCCAATACGCCGGTCAGCGGGAGTTCTTTTTCACAGACAGAAGACCTGTCTCCCCCGGCAAAAGGAAAATCCGTTTTAGGACTACGTTGTAAACCATTGAGTACCGTCCGTATCGGTGTTGTCGGTCTGGGAAGAGGGGCAGGCGCCGTAAAGCGTATGGCACAGATCGAGGGAACGGAGATTGTGGCTATCTGTGATCTGAATCCCGAACGGATTGAGAATAGCCAAAAAACACTTAAAAACAGTAACCGGAAAGAAGCAGTCGCATATACCGGAGAAGAAGACTGGAAGAAAATGTGCGAACGCGATGATATCGACCTGATTTATAATGCCACCCCTTGGGAGATGCACGTGCCTATCGCCCTTTATGCCATGGATCATGGAAAACATGTTGCCATCGAAGTGCCGGCTGCGCTAACGGTAAAGGATTGTTGGGCGTTGGTCGACAAGGCCGAAGAAACGCAGCTTCATTGCATGATGCTTGAAAATTGTTGTTACGATTTCTTTGAATTGGCCACATTGAATATGGCCCGCCAGGGATTGCTGGGAGAAATTATTCATACCGAAGGCGCTTATATCCACGACCTGAGAGGCTCGAAGTTTAAAGGCTATTATAAACATTGGCGCCTGGAATACAGTAAATACCATACCGGAAACCCGTATCCAACACATGGACTCGGCCCGGTTGCCCAGATTCTGGGAATCAACCAGGGAGACCGGATGGATTACCTGTCATCTGTTTCGACCAACCAGTTCGGCCTGGCTCTTTGGGCGAAGGAAAATCTGAAAGATGACGAACGTATCACCCAATCGGAACGGTATGCCCTGGGGGATATGAATACGACCATTATCCATACTGTGAACGGCAAGTCTATCATGATTCAGCATGATACGACATCGCCCCGTCCTTATTCCCGTATCCATCTGGTGCAGGGAACGAAAGGGATGGCTGTTAAATATCCGGAGCAGAAGGTGGCTGTACAGCCCGATACGCATTCTTTCCTGAAAGAAGGGCCTCAAAAGGAAGTGATGGCGGATTATGAACACCCTCTGAGCAAATACATCGGCGAACGGGCAAAGAAAGTCGGTGGTCACGGTGGTATGGACTTTATCATGGACTGGCGTCTTATCTATTGCCTGCGTAACGGTTATCCGCTGGATCAGAGTGTGTACGATGCGGCTGCCTGGTCATGTATCGTCGAATTGAGCGAACGTTCTGTCCTGAACAAGAGCTGCTCTGTGGCTGTTCCTGATTTTACCCGCGGTGCCTGGCGTGATTATAAGCCTGGCCTGTGATTGACATGAAAGATATTTTACACGGATAAATTGTAGACAAAATAAAACTCCTGAAAGCCGGCTGCTCTTTCGATAGCCTGCACTTTCAGGAGTTCCGTAAGTAATATGATAGCATTGTTTATTTCTTCAAAAGAACTTCTTCGATAGCCTTTTTGAAATCAGCCTTGCTCATGGCACCTCTTGCCATCTGCGGTTGTTCGCCCATCGGACAGAACAGGAGGGAAGGAATGCTCCGGATGCCGAAAGAAGCTGCCAGTTCTTCTTCTTTTTCCGTATCGACCTTATAGATGTCTATTTTTCCTTCATATTCGCCTGCCAGCTCTTCCAGGATAGGGGCAATCATTTTACAAGGACCGCACCAGGTAGCGAAGAAATCGACGATACAAGGTTTGTCACCCTCGTATATCCATTTATCGGGACTTGCTTCATAATTGGCCACTTTACTCAGAAATTCTTGTTTTGTCAACTCTTTTACTTTCATGATTCTAACTCCTTATTGTTTAGTTATTATTTCTCTTTCTATTTTACATAACAAAGTTACGACCTTATATGCTTGTAACTGTTTGCTGTATTTCCTTAATAATTGACATTTTTCCCTTGGGGTGATCGGTAAACAAAAAGCCGTTCGGAGAACATTTCCCCCGGACGGCCTTATCTGGTTTAAATCACACTACTTATTAATATCAATATCTTTCGCCAACGGCATCCCAATCAACGATATTCCATAAGGCATTCAGATGATCGGGACGGCGGTTCTGGTAATCCAGGTAATAAGCATGTTCCCATACATCGAATCCCAGGAGAGGAACCAGTCCGTGTGCAACGGGGTTGCTGCCGTTTGGCTCTTTGGTAATTGAAAGTTTGCCGTCTTTATCTTTTGCCAGCCATACCCATCCGGAACCGAATAGACCGGCGCCTGCTGCGTTGAACTCTTTCTTGAAGTTATCGAACGAACCCCAGGTTGCTTTGATGGCTTCCGCCAGCTTTCCTTTAGGTTCGCCGCCGCCTTTGGGGGAGAACTGGGTGAAATACAAGTTATGGTTGAGTATCTGTCCGGCATTATTAAAGATAGCGCCGTCGGATTCTGCTACGATCTGTTCCAGGGGAGCGTTTTCAAACTTTGTACCCGGAATCAGGTTATTCAGGTTGTTTACGTAAGCCTGTAAATGTTTTCCGTGATGGAACTCAATTGTTGCTTTACTGATAACCGGTTCCAATGCATTTGCCGCATAAGGCAATTTAATTAATTCGAATTTCATAATTTCTTCTTTTTTATCTGTTATTTGACTACTACTATTATTACTATTATTAGTTACCAACAATAATAAACTGAGGCATAATGTAAGCATGACTAATAAGTTTTATGTTGTTTCTACTATTCTAACACGGCGGGTTTCTTATTTGTTCACCCGGAAAGCCGGTATTTCCCATCACTTTTGTCAATCGGGCGATAAGTGAAATTTATGGACGTTGGCGGAAGTCTCCGTGACGGCTGATAATTATACCTTATGCGATATGCCTTAAAATAAAATGAATAATAATATGTAAAAAGCTGTTTTTTTATCATTTGTAAAGAAAATAATCCCAAAGAAGTTTCTATTTTTGTGCCCTCATATTATTAATTAAGTAAAACATATTTGTAGATGGTAAAGAAAGTTGGGAATTTAATTCCAAACACCTTTTTTATTACAAAGGGTAGTGGTGATTCAGACCTGGAAAAGCATGCAGGTTCTTATCACATGGCTCTTTATGATGCCGGTATTTCAGACTTTAACATTATGACTTATTCGTCTGTTATTCCAGCAACTGCACATCTTGCAACCATGGACGAGATCGATCTTCCTCCATTTGGTACGGAATTGAAAACCATTATGGCGGTATCGCATGGTTATCAGGATGAGTTTGTATCTGCCGGTGTGGTTTACGCCTGGATGTACAAGGACGAAAACTTCGATGAGAAGGTTGGAGGCCTGGTATGCGAGGTCAGCGGCCGTTATCGTATCGAGGAGTTGGAATCACGTCTGATCCGTGTAATCAACGACTTGCACCAGAAGACTTACGGTAAGTATTATCTGGGTGAACTGAACTTCATTACCGAAGGTATTACCATCGAAAAGAGATACGGAACAGCTTTGGCTGCCCTGTGCTTCGTAGATTTCCTGATGCCTGAGATTGAAGATTAAAAGAAAATAAAATATCTGATTATCAGTATGGAAACAGAGGTAAGGCCCCGGCCTTATCTCTGTTTTTTTTGTGCCTTTGGGAAAAACGGCATAAGTTTGTTATATTTGTAATCGGCTTATAGTATAAAATTCTCTTTATTTAAGAAACAATCCGTTTAAAGCTGTTGTTGTATGAAAAAGATTATTAATCCCTGGAAAGGGTTGGATAGCTATATGTGCTTCGGGTGTGCACCCGAAAATCCGCAGGGTCTGCACATGGAGTTTTACGAAGATGGTGAAGATATAGTTGCTTTCTGGGAGCCGGAAAGCCATTACCAGGGATGGTTGGAGACATTGCATGGGGGAATCCAGACTACCATGATGGATGAACTGGCTGGTTGGGTGGTATTGAGGAAATTACAGACGTCGGGCGTGACTTCACGGCTGGATGCCCGTTTCCTGAAAAGTATCTCGACCCGGGAACCGCGCTTGATGATACGGGGGCGTATCAAAGAGCAGAAACGGAATGCCATATTCATAGAGACGGAGATATACAATTCGCAGAACGAACTTTGTTCGCGGGCGGACATCGTATATTTTGTCGTCACAAAAGAACAGGCGACGGAGAAGTTTCATTTTGCCGGTTGTAAGACCGAAGATGAAAAAAATGAACAGTAGACAAAAAGAATAAAGTAAACGATTAACAAATGAAGTACATCGGAGCACATGTAAGTGCGTCGGGCGGGGTTGAGAATGCCCCTCTGAACGCGAATGCTATCGGGGCAAAAGCATTCGCCCTCTTTACCCGAAACCAACGTCAGTGGAAATCATCCCCGTTGACGAAGAAAAGTATCTCCTTATTCAAAGAACGTTGTGAGGAGTTCGGTTACGAGGCGAAACATATCCTGCCTCATGACAGTTACCTGATTAACCTCGGACATCCGGACCCGGACGGGTTGCAGAAGTCGCGCGATGCTTTCCTGGACGAAATGCAGCGTTGCGAACAACTGGGGCTGGACCGGCTGAATTTCCATCCGGGAAGCCATCTGAACGAATTGTCGGTCGACGATTGCCTGGCTCGTATTGCCGAGTCGATTAACCGGACGTTGGACCAGACCGCAGGTGTTTGTGCCGTTATAGAGAATACGGCCGGACAGGGTACGAACCTGGGATATACATTCGAACAAATAGCAGCCATCATCGATCGGGTAGAAGATAAAACGCGCGTCGGTGTCTGTATCGACACGGCTCATACGCTGGCTGCCGGTTATGATATTAAAACGGAGCAAGGCTTTACCGAAACCTTCCGCCACTTCGATGAAGTGATCGGATTTTCCTATTTGCGCGGAATGCATATCAACGATTCGAAGAAAGACCTGGCGACCCGGGTAGACAGGCATGACAGTATCGGAAAAGGGGTGATGGGGATGACAACCTTTAAGATGTTGATGGCCGATCCTCGTTTTGACGACATCCCTCTGATCCTTGAAACCCCTGACGAATCGATCTGGGCGGAAGAGATCGGTTATCTGTATACATTGTGATAGAAGTAGAAAAAAGTGAGTCTCAAAGCTAGAAATAATTGAGCTATCTGTTTATTGACTGGTTGTACCTGGCTCCCCTCTTGAGAGGGGGTAGGGGGTGTGTTAAAGCCAGTCAATAAAACAAGCCTTGTTACAGGTTTATTTGCCGTCTGCT
>NZ_QSDP01000052.1:0-43254 GCF_003463685.1 Parabacteroides sp. AM58-2XD | reverse complement strand
AACGTCAGTAACTGTTATTAATAAAACTAGAATACAATGCCCTACTCCTCTATTTTAACAATACAAACGTTCTTTATTAACTTTTTTACACACAAAAAATAATAGAGACTGCATATTATCAGTAACGCACCGACAATATATAGCCTATATTAAGACTTTAGGACACAAAATCTTATCAGTCTATCGTTTCTCCAAATAACGTTGCTGAAGACGCACGGTTAATCCGTACTTTCACAAACTGACCGACTTTATAATTCTTCTTATCGAAAATAACCACCTTGTTCTGGCTGGTACGGCCAAATAACTGTTCACGTGAACGCTTGGAAAATCCTTCGATCAGCACTTCAAACTCTTTACCGATATCACGCTGGTTGCTTTCTTCGGATAACTGATTCTGCAGGTCGATCATTCCCCGCAAACGGCGTACTTTCTCTTCTTCCGATACGGTATCCGGAAGATGCTTGGCTGCATATGTTCCCGGTCGTTCCGAATATTTGAACAGGAAAGCGGCATCATACCTCACTTCACGCATCAGCGAAAGTGTTTCCTGATAGTCTTCTTCCGTCTCCGAATGGAAACCGCAAAACAGGTCGGTAGCAATAGATGCTTCCGGCACGATGCGACGGATAGCAGCGATACGGTCCAGATACCATTCACGGGTATATTTACGGTTCATCACTTTCAGAATCTTCGAACTGCCGGATTGGGCAGGAAGATGGATATACTTACATATATTATTATGGGCGGCAATCACACGAAGCGTATCGTCGCTCATATCTTTCGGATGGGAGGTCACAAAACGGATACGCATATTCGGAGCTTCCAGCGCAACCCGCTCCAGTAACATCGGGAATGTTACAGTTTCACCATCTTTTTCAAAAGCATATGAGTTGACATTCTGCCCCAGCAGGGTGGCCTCTTTAAAACCTTTATCGCGCATATCCCGGATCTCATTCAGGATACTTTCCACATCCCGGCTACGTTCCCGGCCACGGGTATAGGGCACGATGCAATAGGTACAGAAATTATTACATCCGCGCATGATCGACACAAAACCGGAGATATGCACGCCACCCAGCTTCAGCGGCATTACATCTTTGTAGGTCTCCTGTGTGGAAAGTTCCACATTGATCGCCTTTTCCCCATGCTCGACAGCTCCGACCAGATTCGGCAGATCCATATAAGAATCCGGCCCGACCACGAGGTCTGCATGATGCACATTGATCAACTCTTCTTTCACCCGTTCGGCCATACATCCCAGTACGCCGACGATCAGCGATTTCTTTTTGCGTTTCAGCGACTGGAAATACTGTAGTCGCCCGTAAACCTTCTGTTCCGCATTATCACGCACAGAACAGGTATTTACGAAGACAGCATCAGCGTCTTCAATCTTGTCAGTCAGGGTGTATCCGTCCATTTTCATAATGGAGGCGACCACCTCGCTGTCCGCTACATTCATCTGGCACCCGTAGGTCTCGATGAACAATTTTTTCTCCTCATTTCCGGCTGTAGATTTTAAGTCTACGCCATTTTCCTGATTCGTCATTTCGTTCTTGTTAATAAAATTTAAAATCTTGTATTCTATAAAAATAAACCTCCAAAGGTTTGCACAGTTCAATTCCGAGCACTATATTTGCATACGAAAAACGTAAATTTTTTCATAGTTAAGGTTTTGGTTAAATCGAATAAGGGTGGCTGTGAAGTTACCCTTATTTACTTTTATACCCTTTATAATTCTTATCTCTTTCACTATTCAATAATTCTTCGTACATTTGGAGTGCAAAAATAATCAAAGTTATGGATAACGTAGGCGATTGGATCTATATTGTTTTTCTGATAGTTGCAGCAATAAGCGGTTTATTCAGTTCAAAAAACAAAAAAAAGCACCCGACACAAGTCCTCGGACAGCCCGGACACGATACATACCCGGAGGAAAATACCTCTTCGGGAAAAGGTTTTTGGGAAATTCTAGAGGAGGTAACTACCCCTCAAAAGCCGGAAGCACCAACTGCACCGATCCATAAAAAGAAAAAAAAGACACCTGCCTCAAAACCATTTTTATCCACCGAGCAGGAAATCCAAAAGTCAAAAGTCAGTTCATCCCAACCTATGAACTTCCCCATCGAAGAGGAACATTCCATGCTGGAAGATATAGAGTTCAATAATGCCGAAGAGTTAAGAAAAGCAGTTATTTATTCAGAAATACTCAACCGCAAGTACTGATCTATATTCTTTTTTAATACCTTTGCAGCCGTTTAGCTGACTAACAAGTATTTATCTAATATAAAAACAGTATAATATCATGGCTTTAAAATTCATTACAGCTGAAGAAGCTGCTTCGTTCGTACATCACGACGATAACGTAGGATTCAGTGGTTTTACCCCTGCCGGATGTCCGAAAGTTGTTCCGGGAGCCATTGCTAAAAAAGCGATGGAGGAACATGAAAAAGGTAATCCTTTCCAGATCGGTATGTTTACCGGTGCTTCTACCGGAGACAAGCTGGACGGTGAACTGGCTCGTGCCAATGCAATCAAATTCCGTACTCCATACCAATCAAATAAGGATCTGCGCGCTTTGCTGAATTCTCACGGGGCACAATATTTCGATATGCACCTGTCTGAACTGGCACAAGACCTGCGTTACGGTTTCCTGGGAAAAATCGACGTTGCCATCGTTGAAGCTGCTGATGTAACCGAAGATGGTGAAATCGTTCCGACGAGCGGTGTAGGTATCCTTCCGACTATCTGCCGGATGGCTGACCGCATCATCATTGAATTGAACAGCCGCCACCCGAAGGAAATACGCGGTATGCATGATATTTATGAACCGGCTGATCCTCCTTACCGTCGTGAAATCCCTATTTATACTCCTTCCGACCGTATCGGTACTCCTTATGTGAAGGTTGATCCGGCTAAGATCGTCGGTATCGTTAAGACAGAAGAGCCGAACGAAGGCGGTAAATTCTCTCCGCTGGACGATGTCACAATGGCAATCGGTAAAAATGTTGCCGACTTCCTGGTAAGTGAAATCGAAGCCGGCCGTCTGCCGAAAGAATTCGTTCCGTTACAGAGTGGTGTAGGTAATGTTGCCAACGCTGTTTTGGGTTGCATGGGAGCCAACAAAAATATCCCTGCGTTCAATGTATATACTGAAGTTATCCAAGATGCGGTAATCAGCCTGATGAAAGAAGGCCGCGTTAAATTTGCCAGTGGTTGCTCATTATCTGTAAGTAATGAAGTAATTCGCGAAATCTATGCAAATCTTGATTTCTTCAAGGATAAGATCCTTCTTCGTCCGCAGGAAATTTCCAACAATCCGGAAGTTGCCCGCCGCTTAGGCCTGATCGCTATCAACACAGCATTGGAAGCTGACATCTTCGGAAATATCAATTCTACTCATGTATCAGGAACAAGAATGATGAACGGTATCGGTGGTTCGGGCGACTTTACCCGTTCAGCGATGTTGTCTATCTTCACTACTCCTTCTACAGCGAAAGAGGGAAAGATCAGCGCTTTCGTTCCGATGGTATCTCACCTGGATCACAGCGAACACTCAGTGAAGATCATCATCACCGAATACGGTGTAGCCGACCTGCGCGGTAAATCTCCGATCGAACGTGCCAACTGTATCATCGACAATTGCGTTCACCCGGATTACAAACCTCTGTTAAGAGAATATCTGGCAATGGGCGTAAAAGGCCATACTCCGCAAAACCTGAAATGCTGCTTCGCATTCCACGAAGAACTGGCTGCTAGCGGCGATATGCACAATGTAGACTGGAGCAAGTATAATAAGTAATTGCGACTTTTTATATCATATGAAGTCCCGAAGTGCCAAAACACTTCGGGACTTTTTTGTTCAAATCGATGAGAGACTCAAATCTCTTTAAAACGAGTAAAAATTCGTTTTAAACAAGGTTACAGTCCGCTTTAAATGAAAAAAATCTTGTTTTAAACGAAGTTACTGCCCGTTTTAAACGAGTTTTTAAAGATTGTAACTCCAATATATTACATACGTCTCAGCCACAAAGAGAAGAAACGGTCATAAACCATATAAAAAGCCCCTTCTTTGGTTACAAAATCCTTTTCCAACAAACCTTTTAAAGCAGATTGAACCGAACTGCTCGATGGTAAACTGTATTTATGGATAAATTTCCCGGAAGTCAATGCGGTCGCTTTTCCCTCCTTACAGATTGCAATCAGTAATTCTTTTTGCTTTTCCGGTAACTGATAGAGCAATTCCGAATAGGTAAACGAATAAGAATCCAGGATAAAATGTACGGCTTGTTCAATCATCTCCTTATTACAAACCTCACCGGGGGGAGTTACAGCAAAAAGGATATTCAATATTTTCTGAAGATACCAGGTAATTCCTTCAAAACGATCATACAAAGAAGCTACAACCTCCTCATCTATATCCTTTTGAGCCATTCTGAAATGATGCCGGGCAAATTCGATATATTTTTGCTTATCAATAGCTGCCAAATGAAGAATCGACACACTCTGATAAAAAGGACGGGCCGGGCTGATAAACATTTCTCCCATCAGATGACGCTGAGAACCGGCAAACACAAAGCGGGCATTAGGACAATGCTGAATATAGGTACGGAGCAATGCTTCCGTATTCTTTTCCGGATATTGAGCGACTTGCTGAAACTCATCGATAGCAACAATACAAGGTTTGTCTGACAAGGAAAGATAATGAAATATCTCATCCAGCGTCGTCTCCGGTGATTTGACATCTCCCAACTCTATATTCCATTGAGGTATACCGGACATATCAAAGGTAAATCCAGCCTTCAACGAAGTCAGACTATTGATGAACAATTCCCACGCCTTCCGTCCCTTAGGTTTTAAAGCAGTAAGAATAGCTTTTCCCAATTGAAAAACAAACTCGCGGAGTGTCTTCGTTGCATAGATGTCGATAAGAAAAGTATAATAATGATCTTTCACCTCTGCCAATTGAAAACAATGCTGAATCAATCCGGTCTTTCCCATACGGCGGGTAGAAATGATAGCCACATTATTCTCGTTCAACAGCCAGCGAAGCAACTCTTCCGTTTCCTTTTCACGGTCACAGAAATATTCGGGAGCAATATAGCCGCTTGTTACAAATGGATTATTTATCAGAAGCATACAATTATCTTTTTACGCAAAGATAATTATTATCTTATAATAATCATACTTACGTAATCAGCAATTCTTTTTACTCCATCCGGGAGAAAATAAAATTCCTTCCGAAAGAAAACCGAATTTCTCTCGGAAGGAATCTTTTATATCAGTAAGACTAACGAGTCTTTATCCGGTATTTATCAGGGTTGTTTTCCGATATAAGCAAGGATACCACCGTCTACATATAATACATGTCCGTTTACGAAGTCGGAAGCATCGGAAGCCAGGAACACAGCCGGTCCCATCAGATCTTCCGGAGTTCCCCAACGGGCTGCCGGAGTCTTCGCGATGATGAAAGAATCGAACGGATGGCGTGAGCCGTCCGGCTGAGTTTCACGAAGCGGGGCCGTTTGCGGAGTTGCGATATAACCCGGGCCGATACCGTTACACTGGATGTTATATTGACCATATTCGGATGCGATATTACGTGTCAGCATCTTCAAACCGCCTTTTGCAGCCGCATAAGCAGAAACCGTTTCGCGTCCCAGTTCGCTCATCATCGAACAGATGTTGATGATTTTTCCGTGACCTTTCTTTATCATAGAAGGGATAACGGCTTTAGAAACGATAAACGGAGCGTTCAGGTCCACATCGATTACCTGACGGAATTCGGCAGCACTCATTTCGTGCATCGGAATACGTTTGATGATACCGGCATTGTTTACCAGGATGTCGATAACGCCTACTTCTTTCTCGATCTGGGCAACCATTGCATTTACCTGCTCTTCGCTAGTCACGTCGCAAACATACCCTTTTGCTTCGATTCCTTCCGCCTTGTAAGCAGCTATACCTTTATCCACCAGTTCCTGTTTGATATCGTTGAAAACGACCTTTGCACCAGCCTGAGCAAAAGCAGTAGCCAACGCAAAACCAATTCCGTAAGAAGCACCTGTTACAAGTGCGACTTTACCTTCTAATGAAAAATTTACCATGTTAGTATTTGTTTATTTTAAGTCCGTAATTTTAGAGAAATCCTGATCGCCATAGTCCAGGTTTTCGCCGCCCATACCCCAGATAAAGGTATAGTTGTGCGTAGCAGCTGCACTGTGGATAGACCATTCGGGAGACAAAACAGCCTGGTCGCCCTTCATCCAGATATGGCGGGTTTCATCCACCTCACCCATAAAATGGCAGATGGCCTGGTCTTCCGGAATATCGAAATAGAAATATGCTTCCATACGACGGCTGTGAACATGTGCCGGCATTGTATTCCATACGCTACCCGGTTTCAGCTCGGTCATACCCATCTGCAACTGGCAGGTAGGCAATACCTGATTCACGATCATCTTATTGATGTTACGGTCGTTCGACATTTCCAGTGAACCCATAGCGGCAACAACGGCATCCGCTTTCGTCACTTTCTTATCCGGATAATTACGATGAGCCGTAGTCGAGTTGAAATAGAACTTAGCCGGATTCTTTACATCCTTGCTTTCAAAAGTCACTTCACGATCTCCCGAACCCAGGTAAAGAGCTTCCTTAAAATCGAGCTCGAAAGTGGCATCGCCGGCTTTTACAATACCGGGACCACCCACATTGAAAATACCCATTTCACGGCGTGTCAGGAAATAAGGAGCTTTCAACGGATCAATCGCTTCCAGTTGCAACACTTCGCCGGCAGGCATGGCGCCGCCAACAATCATACGGTCGTACATGGAATAAACCATGTTCACTTCATTCGGCGCGAAAACTGTTTCGATCAGGAAATCCCGACGAATACGTTTCGTATCATATTGCTTGGCATCTTCCGGATGCGCAGCATAACGCAATTCATAATTTGTTTTCATATTCTTATCTGTATTTAATTCTCATTTTTCAATTCTTCATTTTCAATTACTTAAGCGCATGATCTGCCTTTACATCGCTTTCACCCTTCCAGGCACGCAAATTCGTCCATTCGGTGTAAGGGGCCGACCAATATTCGTCGGTAGCCGGCAATCCTAAAGACAGCAAACCTACGGCACACAGATAAACACTCCCTGTGTTAATATAAGACTCTGACATATCGATTTGTTCACCGGTGAAACCAACACGCAACCAACCGTTTGCATCAAAGTTCTTCGGTGATTTCATCTGGTTACGGATAACAGCCGTCATAGCACAGCGTACCTGAGCCGGTTTCACTCTTTCCGGAAGCACGTGCATCAGGCTGGCCTGTGCCAATGCATGGAATGCGCCAAAACGATACACGATAGAACGGCCTACTACAGGGAAGGTTCCTTCCGGTGAGATAAAACGTTCCAACTGTTCGGCATAACGGGTTAAACGCGGCAATTGCACATCGAGAAAGTCCGCCCCTTCCAGGTTATGCTTTTTCATCGTCAGCAAAACATCTGTCAGCATCGGATGGATAACAAAACTGTTATAATAATCCATGTGGAAAGCAGGACCGTCACCATACAGCGCATCTCCTTTATACCATTCGTCACGGAACTTCTTGACACCATACGTCAGGCGGTCCATATCGCATTCGCCGGTAAACTCCAGCAAAGCGGCCTCGACCATAGAAGCAAACAACAGCCAGTTGTTTTCCCAAGGCTTAATGGCACGGCTACGTTTAAATTCCGTAATCATCCATTCCTTAGCCTGCGGATCCAGGTTATCCCACAGCTGGGTTCTGGCACGCAACAATCCCTGAGCCAGGAAAGCGGCATCCACCAACGGCTGATACGGTTTTCCAAAGACCAGATAATCGGGAGAATCCGGGTTTACGGCATTCTTCAGACCTTTCACTGTCAGTTTGATATATTTATCACGCAGTTGTCCTTCGGGCGTATTGTCCGGACCCAGTTCCAGCCAGGGGGCAATACCGCATACCAGACGGCCTACCGCTTCCAAGTGCGAGAAGTCACTTCTGTCTTTCGATAAAGACTCGTAAGGCATATTTTTTTTCAACGTATTGTTGCTCAGGTTTGTCAATACCGGGTCAGCGATACGTGTCAATGTTTCTACCCAGAAGGCACGGTCCTGGGTACCGTTTTGCTGCGCTTTTCCTGCGAAAGAGATGCAGAGGCAGCAAACCAAAATAGCGGTTGTTTTCAGAAGATTTGTCATAATGGCATTATTTTTCAGTCAGTTTCTTTAAACGCATCAATGCTTCCACATAATAATAGTCAGCATAACTCAACGGAACATCCACTTCGCTGTTTCCGGGGAAATGGCCGGTAGAATGCATCAAAGCAAAATTACAGTTCGTCCCTTTCGCAGCCAGATATTCGGGAGTTGTCAGAGAACGAACCTGCTGTTCTGCAAAATCGAGGTAGCTTTTTGCTTCTTCGCTCTTATCCAGTTGGCTCAGTTCAATCAGTGCAGAAGCCATAATAGCCGCGGCAGAAGCATCTCTCGGCACATTCGGGATACCCGGAGCATCAAAATCCCAATACGGAACCTTGTCTGCCGGCATATTCGGATTGTTCATGATAAATGCCGCAATATGTTTAGCTTGATTCAGATATTCAGGTTTGCCGGTTTCGCGATACATCATGGTGAAACCATACAACGCCCAGGCCTGTCCACGAGCCCATGCTGATTCGTCGGCAGCTCCCTGATGGGTTTGTTTCTTATGAGGAACACCGGTTATCGTATCGTATGAAACCACATGATAACAGCTATAATCGTCACGGAAATGATTATTCATTGTCTTGTCGGCATGAGAAACAGCCATTTTATAAAAACGGTCGTCACCGGATGCTTTGGAAGCCCAACTGAAAAACTCCAGATTCATCATATTATCAATAATAACCGGGAACTGCCAGATTTTTTTATTGAAGTCCCAGGAACGGATAGCTCCCACCCGCTCGTCAAAACGAGTCGCCAGCGAATTGGCACCGGTCAGCATCACCTCTTTATATTCCGGTTTGCCGGTCAGGCGATAACCGTTTCCATAACTGCAATATAGCATGAAACCGACATCGTGGCTGTAAGTGATATTCTTCACTTCTTCCACACGGTCCGTAAACATTTCGGCATATTTCTTTAATTCCGGAGTCGGATTGTTTTCGTACAGATACCATAATTCGCCGGGAAAGAAACCACTACACCACCAGGAATAGTCGCTGGTTGCCAGTTTCCCTTCTTTATTAATTGTCTTAGGAAGACGGCCTTCTTGGTTCTCCAAGTCTTTAGCCATCAGAAGAGCCTGTTCGGTTGAGACCTTCAAACCACGGTCGATTACATCTGCGATAGGTTCCTGTTTGGGTTGCGATTCACAGGCAGACAAAAGCAATGTGATCGCAAACACGCCATACGAGAATAATTTGTTCATGATAAAAATTAATTATTAAGTTTTTAAGTTTGTGACAAATATACAATTTAAATTCTAAAAACAAATCCGAATTCTACAATTTAATGCAATTCAGAGGACTGCCTAATGACAATACGTACTTTACTTGTTTATATGATAAAAACAAAGGGGGCAAATCTTCATTTCCTTAGTCCATAATTATTATAATTTCCATTCGAGACAATTACAGGAGTAATCTTTTTTCCTTCATCCCCAGTGTAGAGCAAAGCAGTTCCGCCTTTTTCAAGATAAAGGCGGACTCTTCTTTCATCAAGTCTTTTGTATTTAACGCCTTTCACTGTAAAAGGAGCATCAAAATTATGCTCTACAATACAAGGCTCACCTGCCAAGCTATGAATATTAATCCAATCTGTTGTACCATTTTTCCGTCCGGCAGAAACCAGGAAACCACCTTCCGCACGTAACTGATAGAAGACAGCCTCCCGCCAACTGCCACTAACTCCAGGAAATATACGTATTTTATTTCCCCAACTCTGAAACAGCATATCCTGAAGCATACGGCTCAAACCGCCATACGTTTCCGAACAAGGATTCTTACCCTCGGAATGTGTAAAATTGGCAGACAAATTAGAGGTATTCAAAGCCAGCTCCAAATGTTTTAAAGCCTCTTCCCCTTTCTGCTGATATGAGTACATGGAACTTATAACCGCTTGCGTCCAAGTATTAGGGATAGAAGGACTTCCCCAATGTTGCAACGAACGCATAATGATCGAACGATTTTCCGGTTGATCGTAATTAATCAACGCATATGGATAAATTTGGAAAAGATGGCACCAATGACGATGACCGAGCGGCGCTTTATGATGGGCCGATGCCATATACCCATTTTCATCAGTCGGATACGGGACCAACTTCTTTAAAACACGTTTCCACTCAGTCCGCTGCTCATCACCGATATGCAAACGATCGTCAATCGCCAACAAGGTCGTACAGGCCCAACGAAGTGAAGACAGGTCATAATTCGTATCCGTATCATAAATAGCTTCAGGAGAATGGCTTTCAGGGATATGGATCACCCCGCTCTCATCTATAGTGACGACATTGAACAGGAAATTGGCAGCACGTTTCAACAGCGGAAAAAACTGTTCTTCCAGATACCGGTCATCCATTAATACGCGATAATGTTCCCACATGTAATACATCAGATAAATTAGGTTCGAACGTTCGGGATATTCGGCATTCGGCCACTCAAAGACAGGCTCTATCTGATCCTTTCCCGTACAACGGACCAACCCCGCCGCGTTATGCCTCCATTGTTGTGGTATGCTATTGATCAAATTTTCTTCATTTGCATAAATAAAATCATGCAAAGTTGAAGCAAGTTCTATCTGGTTAGAGATATGCAAAGAACTGAACAACATCTGTGTATTCAGATTAAACCATATCCCGGGCCATGTTGTCGATTTATACCAAGGCCCCATCAGATCACACAAGGGAGCTCCTTTACGCATCATGGAAGCCAGCTTATATTGCAATCCCCAATACAAAGACTCCATTTGGGGATGGGGGATGGAGACGAAACTTGCCGTATAATAGTTATTCCACCAGTCGGCGTGTGCTTTTCTTTCTTGCGCCATAACATGTTCCGAGACAGAAGAATCAATCAGATCCACCGCCTTGTTTATTGCCGAATGATCCGGGTAGCTATCTTGAATGGTAATCAACAAGCGTTTTCGTCCTTCCGGCAATTTTATCTCTTTCCATGCAGTGACATAACAACCACCGGCATCCCTGTTTTGAATAGCGACGTTCACGTTGTTTATCACTTTCATTTCGGCAGCCGGATTCAAATGGGAGGTTCCCTTCATCGGAAGCCGCGGCACCACAGACATGGCCGGACGAAAGACCCAATACCCGTCCGCATCTGCTGGAGAATCATATTCAAGGACAATCACGTCCCTGTTTCGTAAAACTTTCAGATCCAGTTGCAAAGACTGTTTCTTTTTTGTACGCAAATCGAAACGAGCCTGTGCATTATACAAATCCAACCGTCCTGTCGCCCGGTCAATCGGATAAGTCGAGGCAAACTCAAAATATCCTACCGGAAGCCGTCCGTTATCCACAATGCTACGGGCCTCCGTATTCCGCCGTTCCACCACTTCCGTGCTTCCCACATCCAAACGCAAAGCCTCCCCTTCGGGCATATACAACATGGCACCTAATAATCCATTACCGACAAAAGGAGCATCAAAATAACTGCGCGGTGTCTTTTCCCAGACCAAATCATGACGGGACAGAAAATCTTTCCAATCCACCCGGTTCTCCACCCCATACAACAAACCCGAATCGTTCCCTTTGCACAGAGTGGATAAACAACAAACGAATAGGGATATAAGTATGCTTTTCTTATTCATATATCATTTTTCTTTATATACATCCGATCATATTCCCAGCGGAACTTCCGATAGGTCGTTGCAAACCTGCGGCAAGCTTTCGGGAATTCCGAAAACTTGCCGCAAGGGATACAACCAGGTTATTTATTCTGTTTTTTGTCAAAAAAATTGCCGGTTTCTTTAATTTCTTTATCTTTTGACCTCAGAAGCTGTTGTAAATGCACAACGATTTCCGGGTTCTGCTCCGACAAATCGTATTTCTCAGAAGGATCCCGTTCCAAATCGAACAACAAGGGCAATTTCCCTCTGAAATAATCAGCTCCCGTTTGCGAAAATGTCTTTACATGCAATTTCCACTTACCTTCCCTCACGGCATAAAGACGGTGTCCTTGTCCGAAATAAAAATAGGGTGTATCCTCTTTTTTTTTTGCATCTGCATAACCCAAATAGGAAGCAATGTTTTTCCCATCTGTCACATGATTTTCTGATAACCGGTATCCTCCCAGCCAAAGATTTGTTGCATATACGTCCATGGCCGTCACGAGTTCATCATTTACCTGGGGAGCGATTTGACCAGGGCAGTAAGCTATGCAAGGGACACGGATGCCACCTTCCCACGTGCTGCTTTTCCCGTCACAGAACAATCCGGCAGAACCACCTTCTTCTTTCATGATGATCCAAGGGCCGTTATCGCTGATAAACCACACGATTGTGTTCTTTTCCAGTTTCTCTTTCTTTAGTGTAGCCAATATCTCACCTACATACCAATCTATTTCTTCCACAACATCCCCATATGCGCCCCGTTTGGATTTCCCGGCAAAACGCGGGCCGGGATGAAGCGGAACGTGAGGCATAGCATAGGGCAGATAGACAAAAAACTTTTCCTTCTTATTCTTCTTGATAAAAGAAATCGCTTTCTGCGTATATAACTCCGTCAACTTAGATTGGTCAGGGTTCATTTCCAACGTGTCATTTCCATTAAGCAAAGCGATATCCTGCCATTTAGGCGGTATCATATCATTGCTATATGGAAAACCGACATATTCATCAAAACCGTTTTGAAGAGGCAAATACTCTCTTTTTGTGGAACCTAAATGCCATTTTCCGTATATAGCAGTTTTATATCCTTTACTTTTCAAAGCCTCAGCCTGAGTTATTTCATCGGGGTGAATCCCTCGCTCGGACTTAGGCCCCAAGACCCACTCAAAACCGGAACGGGGCGGATATTTCCCGGTCATCATGGCATATCGGCTTGCCGTAGAAGCTGGCGAAGCACTGTAATAATTGGAGAAACGCATACCGTTCAATGCCATACGGTCTAAATTAGGTGTTTGGATATTCGGATGACCGGTTACCCCCAAATCGCCATACCTTAAATCATCGCAATAAATTAAAATGATATTGGGTTGCCTGCTCGTGTTTTCCGTTTCTGCGGCAAGTTGCTGCAAGGGGAATAAAGAGAGGCAACATAAAACCGGAATTTGTTTTTTCTGTTGCATGATCGATTACTTTTTTACTAATGGTATATGTATATTGAATGAACTTCCGTCTTTCTTCGGATTAACGTCATCGATGGAGCAGGCGGCAAACAGTACCTGCGGATCGTCGTTTTCGTCTAAAAAAAGTTGCGGACGTTCCAGACGGTGTACATCCAGCGTGTCGCCCGACAGTAGTATCAATTCTTTTTTCATAAACAAAGAGTTTTCCGGCAATTTCCAATCTATGCCATCTTCCGAATACATAATGGCCAAACAAGGACCGGCCTTGGTGAAATGTCCCGTAAAATCTTTAAAAACCGCATAAAAAAGTTTGTCCTTCTTGTTATACCACACATAGGGATCTTCTGCCGAAAGTTTCTGCCCGTCATCCAACGACAAATCAAATACCGGGACATCTAACGAGACAAAAGGTCCGGTCGGTGAATCTCCGACAGCAACGCCATGTACTCCCCGCCAATGAGGATCATACATATTTCCTTTGAAGTAAAGCAAGTATTTTCCGTCGGAAGGTCGGTAAACCACAGCGGGGTTCACCACAATAATATTATCCGGTTTGGCAACGGTCCCTTCCGGAGACGGAGACACGATATCATCCGGCTTGACCCGTGTACGGGGAGACAACAAAGGTGTTTCACTTTTCACAAACTTCCCATTTAACAAATCACCAAACGAATCGAATTCAATCACTCCGATCTGTTGCATCTGTTGAATACGGCTTCGGCGATCCAACTTCCCCGTTTTTGATTTAACCGGTACATCTCCCGGATCTTTACTGCCTACATAATAAAGATAGTATTTATTACCGAAACGACGAAGATGCGGGTTTACCAAGGTCTGTGCATCCCAGGAAGAGGCATCAGGCGCATAACCGTCCCGATTCAAGAAAAAGCCTAACTGTTTAAAACCTCCATCAGGCCGGTCAGAGACAGCCAATCCTAATTTGGAGCCTAACACCCAGGCATTTCCAAAAGGATACACACCGGCTTCCTGAGCCGAATAAACCATATAATATTTACCATCCTCTTCCGCTTTCAAAACAGATGCTCCCCAAACGAAACAATCTTCAATACCGAATGCTGATGGACCTTTGACAAAGCGGCTATCTCCCTTCTTCACCAATTCGACATTGACCGGCAACGCTTCGTAATTACAAAAAGACATTCCGGATTGCCGGCAACCAGCCAAAAAAGAAAAACAGCCGATAGCAGCCAATTGCATACACTTACTTATCTTCATCGTATAAATTAAATTTTAGGGGCGACATACTGTTTTTCGGCATCCCCCTCACCTTGCCTCAAATCTATTTCAATCACAAAAGGATACTTTCCTTTCGCTTTTCCGTTTATATGGACAAAATATTCCTGCCTGGAGATTTCCTCCGTATCCAATTTTTTCTTGCCATCCAACAAACGAGCTTCAACCAAACGGGTTCCTTTATGCAACTTCACCCGTAAAGCACCATTCACCGGTTTATTAAATACAACCATGTAGACTTTTCCTGTCTTATGGTTCATTGTATAATACCCCCATTTCTGTTCCGGCAGTCCGGCTCCTTCACAATTATAGATGGCCTCCTCGTTTATTTTCATCCACTTCCCGACTTCCCCGGCAATAAACTGTTCTTCTTTCCGGATAGATCCATCCCCTTTAGGACCGAAATTCAACATAAAATTACCACTCAACGAAGTACAAGCCGCAACCATCTCGAGAACTTCATACGGGGTCTTTACATGTCCGCGCCAGTCGGAATGATACCCCCATTGGTTTTCGGGGACAGTCATCACACACTCCCAGTCATTTTCCAATGGCTTTTCGGGCAACTTCCTTTCCCATCCCTGTTCATAGTCGCCCATCATTTTCTTATTGGCATCAAAATGGCGTGCACCGGTTTCATCTGCCCGCAAACGGCTTCCGGAAATAATATAAGGATTGATGGATTGCATCTTTTTTTCCAAATCCCAGGTATATTTTCCCCGTTTTACGACCGACTTATCCCAGGTTCCGTCATACCAAAATCCGATAACCGACGGATAACGGAGCATAAGTTCTTCTATCTGCAATGTCATCCAATTCCAATAACGGTCGAAAGCGATACTGTCCTGTTCGCTTTTGATATCATACCGCCAATCCGGATGATGCCAATCCAAAACAGAATAATAGAAAACGACATCGATACCTTCGGCGTTATAAGCATCTACGAATTCTTTCAACAGGTCTTTCTTGTAAGGCGTGTTTTCAATATCGAAATCGGTGTATTTGCTTGGCCACAAACAAAAACCATCATGAAACTTGGTTGTGACCAGTGCATATTTAGCACCCATCTGCTTTGCTGTTCGGGCCCATTCTTTTGCATCAAACCGCTGTGGATTAAAATTTGCCCGCAATGAATCATAGGCTTCATTACTTATCTTGGCACTGGATTTTATCCACTCAGCCGCACCTCCGTAATATTTTCCGTTCCAATGTCCTCCCGGAACCGAAAACAACCCAAAAGTCACAAATTGTCCGAAACGATTATCACGCCACTTCTGCATAGCCGAGTCGGTACGTTTACCTTCACGTTGTGCACCATATTTTAATGGCACTTGTGCAAACAACAAATTACAGAACAATAACAATCCTGCAATTACAATCAGTTTATTTGATTTGCTTTCCATATTTATAATTCAATTACTATTTACGACTATAATAAAAGATATACATATAAGCACACAAAGGCACGAACATAGCATAAGCGACATTACTTATCTCCATGATAAATCCCATTAAAGGAGTAAGAAGTGCGCCTCCTAAAATAGCCATCACCAAAATCGATCCGCCAATCTTGGTATGTTCTCCCAGCCCTTTGACACTGACAGAAAATAGGGTCGGATACATCACTGACATAAAGAAGCTGGTCAACAACAAACACCACATCCCGAAAACATCTGTAAATACAATACAAGCCCCAACTAGTATGATATTTGCAAAACTATATATTTTCATCAACACAGCCGGAGAAATCCGTTTCATAAACCAGGTTGCAGACAAACGTCCTAAAGCGAAAGCCATTAATGTACCAGACAGCATATAGCCCGCCATTTTTTCATCTACACCGGCGTATTCCTGCACATAAAAAATAAAATAGCTCCATGTCCCGACCTGGGCTCCCACATACAAAAATAAGGCTAATACACCTTTCATAAAAGCTCTGTCCTTTATTAAAAAAGAAACAGAATGCTTAACCTGTATTTTCTGCTTAACCTCTTCCTTCTTTTTCAACGGAAAATGAATCCTAGATGCTAAAAGCGCCCATAAACAAGCCAGTACAGCCAAACACAAATACGGTCTGACAACCCGCAAAGTCTCCTCTTGCAAATAATTGGCATATACACCCGTATTTTTCATGTTTTCAATCATGGCTTGATCAATATCTGTACCGGAAAATACAAATACCGTCCCTATAAGTACTCCTAAAATAGAACCGATCGGATTAAACGCTTGCGAAAGATTCAAACGCCTTTCCGCAGTCTGTTCATCTCCTAGTTCCACGATAAACGGATTGGCTCCCGTCTCCAAAAACGTCAGTCCGGAAGCAATAATAAACAAACTGAATAAAAAAAACGAATAAGAACCTAACAAGGCAGCGGGCCAAAACAGCAAACAACCCAAAGCAAATAATAAAAGTCCGCTTATCAACCCCGCTTTGTAACTATACTTCCGCATCACCATGGCAGATGGCAATGCAAAAACAAAATAACCTATATAAAATACAGATTGCACCAAGCTTGCCTGGAAAATAGACAATTCAAACGATTTCATGAACTGCTTGATCAATATCCCATTCAAATTATTAGGAATTCCCCATAAAAAGAAGAGGAACGTAACCCATATAAAGGTAGATTTATAAAAAGGATTAACCAAAGTATACCGTGTATTCATTTTACTTTTTATTTAAGCCAGAGGCTGTTACTTGTTTTATCGAAGAAGCCGACCGCTTCGCCTCCAATAATAATTCTTCCATTTCTCCTCTCAATAATAATTCCGTGTCTTTCAAACTCCATCGAACGCCCAAACGATTGTATTTATCATTACACAAATTATTAAACGCACAAAGCTCCCATTTATCTACATCTTCCGACAAGTAGGCATTGATAAATGTACCAATGGCAGTAATGTTTTCCAAAGAAGCCGTCATCCCGGGTATTAAAGGAGTACGAATCCAAATCCGGACAAGCAATTGGTTGGAATGAATATAATCGACCATACGGAGTATGTTCTCATGGATCATCCGGTTGTCTGCTCCGGTAAATTCAATATGTTTGGCAGCATCCATCTCTTTCAGGTCATACAATATCAAGTCCATGTAAGGCAATAATTGTTTGTAACTTTCCCAAGGAGCCAACCCGCATGTATCCAAAGCCAAATGAATATTCCTATTCTTTAACCGTCGTGACAATTGAACGATAAACTCCGATTGAAGGACGGGCTCGCCACCGGAGAAAGTAACTCCTCCCGACATCGACCGAATCAATTTTTCATCTTTCAGTATCAGTTCTTCCAACGCCTCCAGCGAATACGTTTTTCCCGTAACCTTCAATGCCTGGGACGGACATTGCCGCGCACAAGCAAAACATTGGACACATTGTTTCTTATCAACCAAATAATCCCGTCCCAGGGAAAAATCAATGGCTCCACTACTACAATGCTCTTTACATGTACGGCATCCGATACAAAGACGACGATCCCACTCCAACTCCGGTACATTCCGGATTGTCTCCGGATTATGACACCACCTGCATTTTAGAGAACAACCTTTAAAAAACAAGGTTGTTCTCAATCCAGGTCCGTCATGCGAAGACAAGGACGCCACATGCGTTATCAAAGCCTCACACGACTTATTAAAAATCATATATTCTGGTAATTAACACGTTTGATGAACTCTTCCTGAAACTGCCGGTCCATGAAAACAAAATGAGCGGAATATCCGGTTACTTTCACAACAATACCTTTATATTCTTCCTTATCCGGATGATGCATCGCATCTTCCAATGTGGCCAAATCTACCACATTCAAATTTATCTGCACACCTCCCCGGTCAAAGAAATGATTGGCAAAAGCACTTACAAACTTTCCTCTCGGTTGCCCTTCCGGGAAAAAGCTCGGATGTAATTCGATCTGGAAAGATCCGCCTTGATATTCTACATAATTGAGCTTGGTAAACGAACGCATAGTAGGGAGTATACCTCCTTTATTCCTACCATGCATCGGGTTCATGCCGTGCGCCAAAGGTTCGTCTGCCTTCCTACCATCGGGTGTCGCCCCCAGCATAGGACCGGCATACGTGTGTCCCATGAACTGGAACAACGACGGACGGAAATGGAATCCTTTTATATTATGCTTTTCCTCCAACATGCTGCGTATCAGGGTACATACTTCCACTGTAAAATTATCTACCGCGTCGATATCGTTACCGAATTTAGGCTGATTCAAAAATTCCTGACGCATGACCTCTTTATCCACCCAATTATTCTTAAGCGCAGCGTCCAATTCTTGCAGGCTGTATTTCTTCTGCTTGAAGACCAATTCACGAATAGCGAAAAGGCTATCACATAAATTAGGAACTCCCAATACATTGACCGACGTATAATTATTGGCAACTGCCCGTACATCGGTAACATCCCTGCCATTCTCTATAGGACCATGCATACACAAAGAGGTAACGATTTCCGGCCATACTTTGGGTTGCCATTTGTAGGTGTTATTCTTAAAATCAACCAATACATCCATAGTCCGGTCCAGTTCTTTCCGAAAACAGGCCATAAAATCATCCCACTCGAGAGTTACCTTATCCTTTGCATATTCTATAGTCCTAAACATAGGTTGAAGAGGAACCAGTGAATTGGTATCCTGGTCACAATATTCTTTCCCTATCGAACAATACCATTGACATCCGGAATAAGCGATGTTCCATGCATCTTCTTCCTTATAGCCGGAACGCAGTTCGCTGGCCCGTAATACATCATAATTAACCAAAGTCGGAGCACCACAACCATGCCTGCCGACAACATCACAGGCATATTCCCAAAATGCAGGATCGATATCACTATGCCACATAACCCCCAACTGGTTATAACCTCCCAGCATATCATAAGCCTCTACCCCGATCCAACTCAATTCGTTCGTTGCATCTTTCAGGGACTGGTCTCTTCCCCCGAAAGAATAATAATTGCCACCGTATTTCAAATACAACTCAGCGATATATTCCCGGGCCATCTCTTTAGTCAAAATACCATTCCTGACATCCTCCCGGTAAAAATCAATCAATAGCTGATCCATTCGTCCATAGCCGTTACCATGACCGATAATACGTTCGGCTATCTGATAAAAGTTCATCCATTGAAGAGCTTCCAGGAAAGTTGCCGGCGGATTATCTACCAGATTCAAACAATTACCGGCTATTGTTGCATACATCGTTTTAAGTCCCTGATCACTTTCACATTCAGCCAGCTCTTTTGCTTTTACGGCATACCGTTGCACGTAACGGATGATCGACTCGCAAACCAATTCAGCCGCACACAAATACTCATAGCTTTTCCGGTTGTCAAACGCCTTGTATTGTTCTTTATAACGGCATATTTTCTTCAACAAACCGTTCCAGCCCAGTTTCAACCCAATAGATAAGTCCGGACATGTATGAGCCAAACTCATTCCTCCGGCTCCCAGTTTACGAGCTTTGAAGCCCAAATCCTGATTTTCCTGCGGATATTTAAAATAACGGGCTTCATCCAATTGCCAGTAAAATTCACCGGCGATCAGCTCTCCCGGATGAATCACTACCGGGCTATGATCTAAAAAGAAGGCATAATCTTCCGCAAAATTGACCGGATCATACGAAAAGCCGGACACCTTCGAAGGCATTTGTTTTACAAAAGGATAAGGTTCTCCGTTGTCTATACGGCAATTATGATCTCCCAAATTGATGCGTTCATTCGCATCAGCCGCCGTTTCACCGGTAGCCGGACTAAATGCTGCCGCTTTCCCGGACCAATGATAAACCAAAAACTCCGGATTATCGACATAAATGTCCCGTTTATGATTCTGTGCCAAATCTTTGTTTCGTTTGTGCAAACGTTCGATACGTTCGCTCTTTGTAAATGAGGTTGTGTTTTCCATATTAAATACTTTTTTATACTGAGACAAAAATAGTATGCATATTAATTTTGATATTGCACAAAAAAAACATATCATTGCATAATCTTACTCTAAACATGAAAATATGCTATACTTAAATCAGACATACGAGCTATTGACAGGCGGGTATTATTCGGGGAACTCATCGTGGAACAAAAAACACACAGAAATAGACAACTGTTTCAAAATATACCAACTAACAGAAGGAGAAGTGTTTGTTTGCGACAATGATCAAACTTTCAATTTACAGAAAAACAATTTATACTTCATAAACGGGAATAAACTTAACAATCAATATTGTAATTATTCATTTTCAACACATTGGTTGCATTTTATTCCTAAAAGCCTAACAATTTATCAAGGATTGCTATCGCTACCTACAGTCGTTAAACTCCCAACAGAAAAAATAAACTTCCCAGATTTAATGCCTCAATTGGAAAAATTACTTACATCCACCGCTTCTTCAAGTTGGGAATACTCTTTAAACATTCTCCATATTCAAACATTGCTGCAAACAATCACATTGGAATTGTTCACTCAATATCCTATAAATCAACTATCAATATCTGTTGAAACCCAACGAATAGAACCAGCCATGATGTATATGAACCAATACTATAAAGAGGCTATCAAATTAGAACAATTGGCTAGTCAATGCTGTATGTCGCCTAACTACTTTCATAAAGTATTCAAGAATACCTTAAATATGACACCGGCGAATTATCTTACGCTTCTCCGTATGAATGCTGCATTACAATTATTAACCGACAAACGACTGACAATAAAAAACATCGCCTATGAATTAGGATTCACAGACGATGCTCATTTTTGCCGATCGTTTAAGAAATACTACGGTATTTCTCCCGGAGAATACCAAAAGAAACGAAAGGATATCCTTATTTAATAATCGGCTTTCTTTCCATCCAACAAGCTCCGGTCACATAAGATTTCGCAGATATAATAATCGTTTTTCCCGAAATCATGACAGGGGCTTGTGTTATGCGATGGTAAAAATACGACTATACATTTTTTTCATTTCACTAATTGTTTCTCTGATACTCCTCTATCATTTTCCCGACCTCTTTCAATGTCTTCACATCAATATCTCTTATTTTACCGTCATAATCCGGTCCGACATTAATTGAAAATATATTTCCATATTTAACAGCTTCTTTATAATCATTAAATATTTTATCGGCAGAATGACATAAAGTATCATGTTTGGGCAACGAATAAAACCAATCAGCCCCTCCCTTATGCTTGGGAAGTATTGGATAAGTAAATTCTGCTACCAAATACCCTTTATAACTTCCTTCATTTTCCTTATTGTTATGACTGGCATCCGTATCTCCTAATTTACCGGCCTTGCCCCTCTCACGAAGGCAAAGGCGACCTGATGGTTCACCTGTATTATATCCGACAAAGCAATTCGGTTGAAATTGATGGACCCAACGAGTCGTTTCTTCATGCGACAAACCGCCATCACCTACAGCATGGTCAAACCAAATCAGTTCAATCGGGCCGTATTGCGTCAATAATTCCTTTAACTGAGCTTTCTTTACCTCCGGATTAACGCCTCCGGCATCATAATTTCCTCGGCCACCTTTTCCGCGCTTCGCCCCCGGCCAGTTCCAGTCTGCTTCCGAATAATAGATTCCTAACTTGATGCCATACTTGTCACACGATTTGCGCAACATCTTCAACACATCCTTTTTTAACGGAGCATTGGTTACCTTCAGATCCGTGGTCTTCGTATCCCACAAACAAAAGCCATCATGATGTTTAGTCAATACATAAATGTATTTCATTCCGGCTTCTTTAGCCACTCTTGCCCATTGGTCGGTATCACACTTTGTCGCACGGAAAAATTCAGGCGGTAACTCCTGTCCAGTCCATTCTATACCGGAAAATGTACTGAATGACCAGCAGATAAACATTCCAAATTTCATATCCGAAATTTGTTTTGCCCTGACCTCATCCGGTATTTTCTCTTGAATGATCGTCCCCTTTTTCTGAGAGACAACAGATAATGAATGTAAAAAACAAACACACAAAATAATAACTTTCAATTTCATGGCTAACCTATTTTATTAATCAACTTCCTCTTTTGATGCTTTATAAACTCCTATTTCTGAAACCTGAGGTAAATCGCGGGATTTCCTAATAATAATACGAGCTTTCTCCGTTTCCACCGAATCGAAACGAGGATACGTTTATAGCCGATGGTTGTTCCCTCCGCAACGACCTTCCACTGATTATCCATCCAACACTCCAATGTAAAATCTTCTATACGCTGGCCTTCCGTTATATTTTCCTGCAATAACAGACGGTCAAAAACTTGCTTCTTTCCGAATACTATTTCAATCTGATTATTTTCTTTGTCTCCTTGCCAATAGGTTTCCAATGCTCCATCCGTAAAGACAGATACCGACTTTGAAGAAACCTTTGCCGACTTCAACAGGTTATTCTGGAAAGTCTCATTCAATATACGTGTCATTCCTTGTAAACTACGGACATCGTTTTCATGGATGAGCCCACGTTTATCCGGAGGAAGATTCAATAGTAACAAAGAGTTCTTGCCGACCGAACTATAATAGATGTCGATTAATTTCTGAGGAGACTTCACCAAAGAATCTTGTTTGGCATGATAATACCATCCCGGGCGAATCGAGACATCCACTTCCGACGGATACCAGATCACCCCTTTTGCATCGGCCAATAATTTCCGGCTACCCAAGTCCTGCTGACGCTTATCTCCTTCCGGCAAGAATGTTCCGCTTCCTGCCTCCTGCTGGGAAGATTCAGCTATATCTTCCAGGCTATTGGCTGAAGCCGGTATCACACTCCATTCCATATCACGCCCATAACCGCTTTCCGTACCGACCCACCGTACATCCGGCCCCATGACGGCAATCACCGCCTCCGGTTGCAAACGGCGTATCACTTCGTAATAACGCTTAAAGTCATACTCTTGCTTTTTTCCGTTAGGTCCTTCGCCACAAGCACCGTCAAACCAAACCTCATCCACACGCCCGTATTGTGTCAACAGTTCGGTTAACTGGTTAACAAAAAAGTCGTTATAGCGTTCCGTCCCATAATCAGGATGATTCATGTCCCAAGGAGATAAATACACCGCAAACTTTAAACCGTATTCCTTACAAGCATCTGCCACTTCGCGCACCAAATCACCCTTACCTTCTTTCCAAGGGGTGGATTCGACAGAGAAATCGGTATAAGCAGAAGGCCATAAACAAAAGCCGTCATGATGCTTGCAAGTCAGCAGAATCATCTTCATGCCGGCCTCTTTAGCTGTTTTTGCCCATTGCCCGACATCCAGCGCCGTTGGATTGAAAAGCGAGGATCCTCTTTCCCCGTTCCCCACTCCTTACCGGTAAAGGTATTGATCCCATAACAAATGAAACAAGTCTTTTCCATCTTTTGCCATTCCAATTGGCGTTCAGATGGTACGACATGAGCAGCCATACGAACTTTCTCTCCGATAGTCGCCCCTTCCGGGAACGAGCAGGAAGTAATGTATTTTTCCTGCTGTCTGCTACCACAAGACAAAAAAGAGCAAAATGCCAGCCCGAATAAAAAAGAATTTACCCAAAATGTTCTCATGATCTTATATAGTATTTAAAGCAATAAAAAACCTACTTTTGAATGCCACAAAAGTAGGTTTTATCTGTATCCGGCCATTGAATAAATAATACCAATCTTTGTATAATCTTATCTTTTTAATCAACGAACTTTCATGACAACCTCTATCCTATCCACATTCGACCCTGGCCTCGTCAAGGATTTAGAAGCCCTTTTATTCCAAAATCATCAATCACCAACAAAGCATTCCCATGTTTAACTACAGCAATATAAAAATCCGTGCAAGCCGGTGTCGTAAAACTAATATTACATTTACCGGACCGATTCAATTCATAAGAAAAAACCTGTTCACCTGTAGACAATGACTTACCCACAACTTTATAAACATCCCTACGATCGACTTTGTAGTTAAACTCAATTTCATATTTTTGTTCCGGTGCAAAACGAATCATCGAAGGAGAGGTTCGGTACACTTCACCATTCCCCTCGCGCCAAGTTGTCAACGACCAATTTCCATGAATGGTATTATCCGTATACCCATCATGTTTCTGAGACAAATGAGTCCTAAGGCCACTCGGTTTAGAAGAAACAAAAGGTCCCCACCCATCATCCACATGTTCAAAATCCTCAAAATAGTCAAAGCCCTCCTTTCGTAAATACGGGCATTCAACCAAACGGACATCATCAAAACAGACAGTAGCCGTATCTTCGACAGCACTCCCTCCTCGTAATAACAACACGAATTCTTTTCCATTTTCCGGTAAACGGAAAGGAACTTTCAATCGTTGCCAGGTGGTCTTGAAACGATCGACATCCGTATAATTCATAACCGAACTACTCCGGATTGAAGCTTGCTCATTCACTTCTTTTCCACATTGTACTGCCAGTACAGCTTCTTTACAACCGATAACATTCACCCAAACCGAGGCTATATACTCTTTCCCTGGTGTCAGCCCATTGATCACCTGATAAACCTCTGCCGGTTTCCGCCCGCTTATTTCCAGATAGTTTTGTCCATATTCCGTTTCTTTTATCCCAAGAGCTTCTGTCGCCCCCTGCTTCTTCCAGACGTTAAACGAACGGCTGTCAAAACCCATATCTTTTACCGGACTCCCTTCTCCCCAAAGCATTTCCGGCAGCGGTTCCATCTTTTGCTTATAAAGCACATACCCCTTGTCCGGACACGCATCTATTTCAACCAGTCCGTTACGGACAGGCAACACTTTTTCCAATCTGCGTCCCAGGCTGCTCAATTTATATAGGTAAACCTCCGATTGTTCTTTCCAAGACAAAGGAAGTCGCCAGGTTGTTTTTCCTCCCTGTACATTGTAATGGTAGATTTTTTCTTCCGTTACCGGATTCCAAGGGATAAATACGCAATCACCCGATACGAATGTAACTTCCCCCTTTCTAACAACAGTTCCATCCTCTTTGCTGCCAGTGGCAATTAAGCCGTCCTCCAACACCGCACGAGTCGTATCCAATTGCAGTACAGGGTAATGCATCAAATATCGATAAGGCAACTGTTTCATAAAGAAATTACGGATCACCCCGTTAAAGTCACGCCCATTCTGCCACCCCATAAAACCGATTTCCGCCCCTCGGTTATAACCGCCGAGCAAAGCCGGATGAGCAGCATACCCATCCCGGTATTGATGATGGACAAAGCGGTGGATCAGACTTTTTGCCTCCGGATTATAGTGAACCCAAATCGCTTCTTTATCAAACACATTATCTTCTTCCGTCCATACGGCCCAACCATTCCGATTAAATAAACGTGCCGTCTGGCAGGCCAGCCAACGGTATTCACGATACGTATCCAGATAAACGAAAGAAAGGTCCGGAATGTCAGCTTTCAACTGATTCAAACGTTCTTCGAAAGTTCCAGCCAACATATCCGCTTCCTTGTTTATGAAATAAGATTGATCCAACCAACTCCAAGCCGGTATGTCTGTCACGATCCGGTCGTTAAACGCCTTTGCTTCCGGATACGATTCGCTATGGTTAATATGGACACCTATATGCGCGTTATATTTCCGCGCCTCTTTAGCCAGAAAGGCCAAATCCTTCTGTCCACCTGCCCGTTCATTATAATTACCGGAATAATCCGGATGGGCACAATCATGTCCTTCGTTTTGGTATCCTTTCAGTTCGAGCATCTGGCCGAATCCATCGGTAGCCAGATAAAACTTCTTTATATTATCCAACTGACGGAGGAAAGGATACGGTGCACAACTGGCAAAATTCATGGTGATTGTAGCATACGAATTATGAAGCATGTCTACCCCCATCGGAGCCGGATATTCCTTTCGCAAAGCGACTGCGCCATCCTGCCAATCTATCTTATTATCTTGGTTCATGTCATCAGCCAGGATCACTTTGATGTAAGGCAAATCAACGACCTTTCCATCATGTCCCCGATAAATCCACTCATTTCCCCATATACCGGTTACAGCCGAATCCCCAAGCCGGGCAGACTGGTACAGAAACTGGCGCGTACTATAAATAGAATTACTTTCCAACGTTGCGACCAGTTTGTCGGTATTCAACAAAAGGATAGAACCATATTGCCATGTATTGTCTACCATTTTATCTTTTAACGGGAAGAAGGTATCCGAATGGACACTATTGGCAACAGACAAACAACTACCCGGGATCGCATGAGATACAGAAACCAGATTATGATTCGGGAAGGCCAATGTCTTGACCTTAAAATGTCCTTTTTCCTTTATATCCATAACGGAAAACTGAAGCATATTCTCCTTTGCTTCACAGCAGACCTGTAGATCCACGGCGATTTCCCTGACCTTTAGAGTATAAACCACACGTCCTGCCTCCAATTTCCCGGTCACTGACGGTTGGTAAGTATCCCCATTTATAGTTACCGTCTTCACATCAAAAGGCTGTCCTTCCAACCGCGAACGGTCTTTTTTCCAAATATAGGCTTGAACAGAAGGGAAGTCCTTATTCAATAAAACATCCATACAGGAAGAAGACAACGTGTAGCAACTCTTTTTCTTGGACGGTGCTGTTTCCCATTGTTTCAGCTGACGGCAAACGACATTGGATATCCGGGCACTCCCTTTATCATGTACCCGGAACCCTACCCGCCGGCCGACAATGGAAGCTCCGGTATATATTGGTGTGCTATCTGTTCGCCATCCACATAGACTGTCAACGTGCGACCGATACAATTTACTTTGATACGCCGCAGGTGATGTGCATAAAGTTTTGAAATATCACGAGCTATTTCCGTCTTCCCTCCGGGTGTTTCCACATACCAATGAGCAAAGCCAAAAAGATCAGTCATCTTATCACATCCAACATACACCCAATTGCTTTCATCCACATAACGCAATAACACTCCAACCTGAGCTGAAGAGTTTTGTGGCAATAAATCAAACTCGACAGTACTGTTTACAGCCGAAAAACTGTTTATTAAAGCCAAACTATCCGTCTCCGTATTCAACATGTAAACACCTACAAAATCTTTCACTTCTGCTTGAGGGGACAAAATCGCATAAGAGACATGAGGTATCAAATATAAGAATCCTGTTACAAGGATTTTATTTATCAAATTCAACATAATTACATTGAACTAAGAAATTATTTTATACGACTTAATCAACGGGCTTTCATGACGACCTCTATCTTATCCACATCCGGACCCGTTTCTTTCGGATTACTCAACCGGATCACGTTATCACCTTCCTCCAGTTGTATGGATACTGTGACGACTCCGGCAATTTTTCCTTTACACGGTTGGAATGACAATGATTGCAAAGGTTGCCCGTTTACCGCCAAGTCGAAAGATTTCGGTGTTTCGGTAAAATAATGTATCCGAAGTGTCGCCTGCTGTTTTCGCGGACTATACACTTCACGGAACTCCGCCCAGTTCTCACGGCTGCCGCCGATACCGGTCATTACGTGGTGACCGGACGCTTCTTCACGTCGACCTAACAGTTTCGTGTTCTTTTCCGGATAATAACCATCTTCATAGAAAGCATTCATAAAAGCATATTCCCCTTCATACACAGAGGGAGCATACCATTTCTTTCCTTCAATCTTCAATACGACGGTTCCATTAGCAGGAACAGTTGTCTCATAGCCTCCTTGGAAAAGGCCCAGATCTTCATGTTTCCATAAATCACGGACTGTTACCTTTCCATACAAGCAAAGATCTTTGAAATCTACCCGCATGGCTGTCGGTTCATTCGAGGGATTGTAAAGAGCTACTGCACGAATTCCACCGCGCTTATTTTCCAACGGCTTGGCCAAAACTATGCCGTTACCACTATAAGCAATGACACGAGCCTGCATACCCAACGGATCCTGATTAATGGCAATAAGTTCTTCATTCTTTATAATGGCAAGCGATTCATCACGGATCGTTTTCATATTGCAACCGATCATCAAAGGCGAACTCATGATACACCACATGCTAAAATGCGTCCGTTCCTGCTCCAATGTCAGGCCACGATCTATTTCCAAGATATCCATATCATTGTAATGTCCCGGAGAAGCATATTGGGCAAAATAAAGATTCTTATTAATGATCTTTTTTACTGAATTGAAGTTATTCGCAATATCACCGTGTATACGCCAAGAGTCACCTATCTGTATCGCCCATGTACCGGGGAAAGCCCAACGGCAAATGTTATAACGTACATCCGTGCGACCGGTTGCCAGGATGCCTTTGTAAATAGAAGTATAACGTTCCTTTATATCCTGACCGAGTTTATCTCCGCCACAAAAATCCACCTTTAGGAAATCGTAGCCCCATTCTTTCAAGAAGAGATTCAGATCACGCTGCTGATGCCCCCAAAGTCCGACACCGAAACCATACGTATCGTTATCCCAGATCGAACCACAAGTATTGGCTCCGGCATCACTGTAAATACCGGCTTTCAAGCCTTTGGAGTGGATATAATCTGCCACCTCTTTCATCCCGTTGGGGAATTTCTCCGGATGGCTAAGCAAACGCCCGTCCTCATCACGTCCACCGAAAAAACCATCGTCTATGTTGATGTACTGGTAACCGACTTTGTCCAACCCTTTCTCTACCATCGCATCAGCACTTTGTTTGATAATCTCCGAACTGATTTTCACACGATAAGTATTCCAACTGCTCCATCCCATCATAGGAGCACGAGCTTGCTGAGCATCTGTCTTTGTGTGTAACCACCATCCCAAATAGCCCCAGGCAATATGCGAGCCAAACCATTCTTCGCGAGAAGGGAATTTGTCTTCCTGTAAATCTTGGTAATACTGTCCCGTCACATCCCTGTTCAACATAGCTATCATTTCCGTGTTACGGGCAGAAGCCCATTCTAGGCCTTTTACGGCGGCATTCCGATCCCAACCGAACACATGAGCCATTATATCCATCAACCAATAATTCGCTTGCCGCTTTCCACCCCAATCATTCCCTTCCGGATAATAGATAGATGAAGATGCCTTTCCATCGGTTGTCTTCTGGTACAGCGTTTTTCCATTGAAGAGGCGTTCCGTTAAAGCATGATAGACAACTTCCCCATTATATAACGACGATTGCAGGACCGGCTTGCCTGCCAGTTCATAAACCCAGGCATTTATACCATTGTGCATAAAAGCTGTCATATAATCCGGATGCATAATATCATGGTTGATAACAGTTCCATCCGAATTCATGTTACTGCCTTTCAATATTTTATTCAAGGGTATTCCATCTATCAACGTCGATTTACAGACATCTTCCGGCATTGCATAAGACGATATCTGTAATTCTATGTTTTTCCGCATCCACCGGTCATAATGTTCATGCCCCGGCATCATGGCAGTCGCAATCGTCAGGATATTCGAGTTCCAAGCGTTTTCTTCCGCCCGCGTATTCCCTTTCGAGATAATATTGCCATCCGCGTCCCGATAATACGGGACCTGGTAATCCATGAAACGGTCGGCTTCGTGTACCATCATGCGGCACACCAACTCCTGGTCGGGAGCAGGCAACCTGTCCCATATCAACCAAGCAGCCTGCGCCACTTGTGAAGCCCACAAAGCACTTTGCCATTGGTCGCCCCAGCCATCTTCCCCGCTATTTGCCTTGTGGCGATAAGCAACCGAACGGATCAGTCTGACAAGCCTGTCCGAAGCCTGCTTTTCAGGGACACCGGTGACAGCCGGATCATATATCTGTAGTTTCAGACAAACGCTCAATGTGAAAACATGATGGGAAACAGGACGGATGAAATGTTCCGTCTTTCCACCGAAATCCAAATAATCACCTGCCTGGTCCTGGAAATGTTTTATCTCATAGTACCATTTATTCAACGTATACTTATTATTCATGCGCAACATATATCGCACATCATCTGAAAAAGTTCCTTGAGGAGAAGGACGATTCCATTTCTCCGAAGGGACAGGGACAACTTGTTCCCGTAAAGAAAGGTTATTTTCAGCAGCCACCTTTCCCTGATAAAAAAATAGTCCGCAGACTAAAATCAAGTAAAAAACAATATGCTTCATGCTATTTGCTTATTATAAAAAAACTATTTGTCAGAAATTCGTCATTTTACCGGTAGTGCGCTTCAGCTCCTCAAAACGCATCATCATCTTCTTTAAAATATCCGGATGCTTCTGTGCTAAATTATGAGTCTGACCCACATCTTCTTTAACGTTATACAACTGATATTCAAGATTGTGGCGAGGATACGGAGGAATCATCACCCAGTCTCCTTGCCGAAAAGCATAGTTGTAATACCCTTCAAACACAAGCTCTTCCCGTCCCCTGTCACTTTTTCCCAAGAAAGCCGGCAACGTGTTTTGGCTATCCGTTTTGCCAGCAACGGGTACCCCAACCAAAGCAGCCAACGAAGCCAATAAATCCATTTGGCAAACGAAAGCGTCAGACACACCGGGTTTCACCACCGCCGGCCAACGAAGCAAGAACGGAATGCAAGTGCCACCGGTGTACATACTGCACTTCCCCCCCTTGTACGGACCGGAAGGGAGATGGTTTCCCACCAATTCTTCTGCCTGGTCCTTATATCCGTCATCCAATACCGGACCATTATCGCTAGTCAATATAACCAACGTATTTTCCGTAAGCCCCAATTTATCCAACTCTTCCAGAAATTCAGACACACACCAGTCAGCCTCCAATATCACGTCTCCCCTGGGACCCATGCCCGATTTTCCGACAAAACGTTCATTAGGTACTCTGGGAACATGAGGCTGGTGCAAGCCATAATAAAGGAAGAAAGGCTTGTCTTTGTTTTCCCGCACGAACCCTTTGGCTTTTTCCAAAAACAACTCAGCCATCTCCTCATCTCTCCACTGAGCGGATTTCCCCCCCTTTTGAAAACCGATACGAGGTACGCCATTCACGATAGCCCCGGCATGTCCCACACTCGGATGCATTCTGAGCAACTCAGGATTGTCCTTTCCCGTTGGTTCGCCCTCAAAGTTCGTTCTATAATTGACATAAAGCGGATCTTCTTTTTGCAGCCCCACTCCTTTTCCGTTCTCTATAAAGATACAAGGGACTCGGTCATTCGTAGCAGCTTGCACATAAGAATAATCGTAACCGATTTCGTTGGGGCAGGGTGTCACTTTTTGGTTCCAATCCACATTGCCATCTCCCAACCCCAAATGCCACTTTCCAACCGTCCCGGTCGTATACCCCGCTTTCTTCATCACTTTCGGGATTGTTACTTGATTTACATCAATGATCAAAGGTGCATTTCCCGGCAATATCTTGGCATCCGGATTCGTCCAAGGATACTTCCCGGTCAGCAAGGAATAACGGCTGGGGGTAGAAGTGGCAGCCGTACAATATCCTTGCGTGAAGCGCAATCCCTCACGGGCGACCCTATCCATACCGGGAGTTTGTATCTGCTGCGCACCGTAACAACTCAAATCTCCATACCCCAAATCATCCGCCTCTATGATAATCACATTAGGGGACTGAGGCAGCTCCTGTCCCATTGACACCCAGGGACAAATACTTCCCAAAATCCAGGTTCCTGATAAAAATAAATGTTTCATATTGTCAATATATTTTTCCTCATGATATTATATTAAAATAACCGTATATTTCCCCACACAAAATAACCAAGCTAGTTACAAGCCGGTAACTCTTTGAATTACCGACCTGTAAGACACTTGGTTTCCCTCACATAACTAATCTATTATTACCTTATGACTAACCTATCATTATTAAAAAAGCCATCTCTGCATGTTGAAAAATTATTCGATTTTTCAACTTAATGACTTAAGGAAGTTTTCAGTTTCCAAAAATAGTATATCCCCCTATTACCGTATTGTACAAAACTCACATCTTATTGTATATTCTTATTCTATTGAATGGCCATGCAATCACGGCTTAATCTGTGTTATAGCAACAGGATTATACCCAACAAATAAACTCCCTAAAATAACCAGGTTCGCTACAGGACGATAACCCATCGAGTTACCGCCCATTAACGAACCTGGTTACCGTCCATTAACGAGGCTCGTTATAGTGCTATAACGAGCCTCGTTACAAATTTCTGACCGGTTATCTCTTTTATTCGATTTCCGGCCTGTCACCTCCCCCTTTACTAACGGTAAGCAGTATGGGGTATTCGATTGTACGGGGTTCCTTTAGCAGAACAGCGCTGTTAGAAAATTGTGTCACAATACGAAGCGTATAATTTCCATCTGCCAAGTCGGCGGGGACACGTGCTATGACCGTCTTCGGATCGTTTTGTGTCAAACGGCGGGTAACCGGGGTTGCCACACCTTCCGCATTGACAAAAAAGACACCGACACCTTCGGCCTCGCCGGCTACCCGGATACGTTCGCCGTTAATCAGCACATCGTCGCCCGGAGTAATGGAACCATCTGTCAGGTTGGTAAGCGTATCGGTTACCAGCCCGATATAGGCACTGGTTTCTTTTACCACCAACACTTCCACCCCTACATTCTGCAACGCTTTACGCAACTCAGCAGAAGGAACAGCCGTGACAGTGATTTTATGTTTCTCCGGATCAAACTTTGCCGTAGATCCAATCCAAGAGCCGATTACACGTGGGGTCAATTGGCAAACCTGCGTAAGTAGCTCGTACCCTCCTGCAATGCTTCGCGGACAATACGATCGCGCTGGTTTATAATAGACAACAGCGTGTCATATTTGATTTCGGACCCTTCATCGATAATACGTTGTGCAATATTTTCATTGCGTAACGTTTTCCCTACAGTAGACACTTCAGCCGTATAGTCGTTATCTACATCTTTAGTCAAGAGATTTGGTCTTAACCATACTTTCCAGATTTTTTTGATTATTTCCATGATATATAAATTTTATGAGAGATGCAAAAGACACTAAATGGCACACCCAATTAGTTATTAAATTCATTTACAAAAACAATATATCTTTTTACCACAATGGATTTTGAACAAGAAGTTTACTCTTTTGTATTTCATCCTGTGGTATCGGATAAAGGTACATGGCACGTCTCCAGGCACGCTTTTCCAACAATACACGGCTAAAATAAGAATTATTTGCTCCAATAGGCTTATCTTTATAACCATTCATATTCATGGCATAAAAATTAGTCTGGTCACCATCTTCTCCTTCTCCGCCAATCATCCACCTGCGAACATCAAAATAACGTTGTCCTTCCGCAAACAATTCAACATGTCGTTCACGCTGGATCATTTTTCTCTGAAGTTCTTTATTACCAATAATATTCTTTTTACCACTGGCTGCCAGTTCTTTATAACCAGGAATGCCTGCTCTTTCCCTCACTTTGTCTAAGTAAACAATAATATTCGGATCATTGGAATCTATCTCATTACATACCTCTGCATAATAAAGATAAAAATCGGCCAAACGGAAAAGAATGGAAGGACGTGCCCATTTTTTCAAATAATTGCCAGTAAACAAAATCTTACGGTTCTTAAACTTTGTCGGTAAATAACCTGTACGAGGATTATCCCCTTTCGAATTATCACTTCCCTCACCTTTTGCAAACCCAAGCGCATAATCAGGCCGTCCAATTGGTTGTATATGCCAACTTTTACCTTCATATCCGATACCTGCATAAAAACGGGGTTCACGGTTTGCATACATATTAAAAATATTCGGGTCAACACGCTTATTCTCATTGCATGGATTTACCACCTCGGTGAATCCATCTTCGCGGTACAGGCTATTAGGATCATCAATTGTCAAACCGTCTTTTACAAAAAAGGCATCAACCATATTTTGAGAAACCCCTATATATCCCCAACCTACATAACAATCTCTTGGGTTTGTATTTTTTTCCATTGCCTGATCATTCCAATAATTTTTTCCGGTAGCCCATAAAATTTCATCATTGTAGCTTTGGAAAAGTTGGTAAATGGATTCATCTGGATTAATACTCCCATCCTCGTTCTGTACGGTAAACAACTTATGTCCATGCTTGTCCGTATCCGCAAACAATTCCTCTAAACGCTTTTTGGCAGTTTTCCATTTATCTGCATTATAAGGAGCAAATAGTTTCTTGCCATCAACATTCATAAGATCCAACGATTCTTTATAACCTCCATTAAAAACAGGAGATGCCGCATATACCCATAATTTTGCCCTTAAAGCCTTTGCAGCTGTAACTGTCGGACGAACTATTTCATTCAGATTATATTTATCGTTTCCTATAGCAGCAGGATCCGTAATAAGAGTTTCCGGAAGATCTCCTGACTCTATCACTTCTACCAATAACTTATCTATATAATCAATTGTTTCATCAATAGATGCACGTGGATAGTCCAACCCCTTCTCTTCGGGATTTGCTAATTCTTCTACAATAGGAACGGGACCATATAATTCAAATAAAGAAAAATAACTGTAGGCAATAAGAAACTTGGCTTCAGCTTTCATCCTCTTGACATCTTCTTCATTTAACTGGAACTGATCATTTATATCTCCTTTAGGTTCTACCCTCTCTAAGAAAATTTCTGCATCCCTGATATATTTATATAAATCCGTCCAACGCTGGAAAGGAGCAGTCGCAGCTGTAAAACCTGATTGCATCTCTGTAAAACCTGAACCACTAATTGTCGCTTCTCCTCCCATGAGAACCCAAACACCAGAAAATCCATGTGGCTGATTTTTCCCAAAACTGGAATACTCCGTAATACAGTTAAAAAGATTTCCATGCCAACGACGAATATATCCCGGATTTTCAAAAACTTCATCTAAAGTTAAATTTTCCGCAATTTCATCTGAGACATCCAGATAATCACTACATCCAACAAGAGGAAATAAAATGATGCAAGCAGATACTATTGATATTATTCTATTTATAATTTTCATTCCTATATATATTTAAAATGTTACTTCTAATCCTACAGAATATGTTCCGCAAATTGGATATTTAGCCCCAGACTCCGCATCTCCCAGTTCCGGATCCCAATATTTTATATGATCCCACACGGCAACATTATTACCTTGCAAATAAACTCTCAGATTTTTCATTTTCAATTTCTGAAGAACCTGCTTATTGAACTCGTAACCGATTTCTACATTTTTCAACCTGAGAAACCCTGCATTTCTATGCCACCATGTGCTGGGTAAAGTGTTATGATCAAATTGAGTCGTATGTATTCTCGGAAGGAACACATCCTGCTTATAAGAATCTTCTGCTTTCCAACGATCCAAACATTCACTACGTGCCGAACCGCTATCTACACCTATCGAAAAAGGCATGATATTACCATGATTTGCTAACAAATTTGCAGATGTATGCGAGGTACCCTGGAAGAATACACCAACAAATATCCCTTTCCACTCTGCATTCACTCCAAACCCATACACTATTTCCGGAACCTTAGGATAACAACCATTCTTATATGTTTTGTCATAGTCGTCAATAACTCCATCGTTGTTCAAATCTTTGTATTTGATATCACCGGGTGCAACATTGGCTGCAGGTATAGGTAGACCGTCTTTCAACTTATAACTTTGGGCTCCGTACTCATTGGTTGTAATATTGAAATCGTCCGGGGTATAAAGACCTTCAGCTACATATAAAAATGGAGTATTTATACGATTCCCTGTATAATTTTGATAATCATATTTTTGAGGAACTTCATCATATTCAACAATTTTATTCCTTGCATAAGTCAAATTTCCACGGGCGGACAAATCAACCTCTCCAATTTTTTGCTTTAAAATCAAGTTGGCATCCATTCCTTGATTGGTGACAATACCAAAATTTTGAAATGGCATCGTCCTAAATCCTGTCACATTAGAAATAGTCCTTCTTTGTAATAAAATATCTTTGCGACGATTATAAAAGTAATCAGCACTAAAGTCTACACGTCCATTAAACAAGCCCAAATCAACACCTGTATTCAATTTATTTTCTACCTCCCATGATAAACTTGGCATCGGGAAACTACCTTCCACAATTCCTTTACCGGGTGAATTGCTAGCAGAACCATTTGCTCCAGGAGTTAATCCAAAGCTATATCCTCCCATATCTGTTTTTATGCTTTCCCGATATGGGAATCGAGTGTTATTGCCAATATTGTCATTTCCTGTCATTCCGTATGAAACTCTGAACTTCAGTTTATTGACATACTCTTCTATTCCTTTCATAAACTTTTCATGACTAACATACCAAGCTAAGCCAACCGAAGGGAAAACTCCCCACCTGTGTCCTTGAGAAAAATTTTCACTACCTGTCATACCCATACTAGCTTCTAACATGTAGCGATTGTCATACCCGTAAGTTGCACGTGCCACAAAACTTTGTTTGCGGAAAGGCAGAAGTTGTAATCCATTTTTATTCTGATATTGTGTTTCTTTCTGCATATACAACAACATACCTGTCACATCATGGAGTTTGTTAAACGTACGCCGATAATCCAAAGATGCTTCCATGTAAATTTTCTTTGTACCGTCGCGTCCACCTATTTCCGGATCACCAAGTTCAGAACCCTCTTTAATAGTCCTTTTTATGAATGTTCCATCCTCTTCCTTACCTGAAACAAAAATTGTTTTTGGTGTTTTGGATCTTTTCATTGTTGAATAGAAATCTGCATCAAAGCTAACAGTTCCTTTTACAGAAAGCCCTTCTGTAATAAATTTCAGATCTTGTTTTAAAGTCACTTTTGTTTGTAGAAAAGCACTCCAAGTTTTAGAATAACCGCTATTATTAAGCATATTATATGGTTGCTTATCTACTCCGAACCCAGGCGCACCATGATCTGATGCCGTACCATCAGAATAATACATAGGTATAACGTGTACTGGGAAATGGCTGATAAATGCGAATATGTCATTTGTTCCAAATCCAGGGGTATTTTTTTTCAAATATTGCCCGCTCATATCCACAGACAATTTGGTTGTTTTTGTCAAATCCATATCCACATTGGAACGAAGATTAAAACGTTGCAAACCTATATTGGCATTATATTTTTCTGTTGGATTAGATTTAAATATACCATCCTCTGAGTAATAAGAACCGGATGTAAAAAAGTGTACTTTCTCCGATCCCCCTCTAAAATTTACTGTATACCGTTGGCTCTGTGTATGTTCTTTAAGTAAATCAAACCAATTGACAGAAGGATACAAGTCTTGATCTATCCCCGATCTGTATTTCTCTAATACATCATCAGTGTATTGTGGATTAAAAAACTTCTTATCTGGATTTCCTTGATCATTCCATTATGCTTCATTATACAATGATAAATAATCATAAGAATTTAATGTCTCAGGCATACGTGTCGGAGTTACAATACTATATTGAGCACTGAAATTTACAGTCGTTTTTTGTGTTTTACCACGTTTGGATGTTATTAATACAACCCCATTCGCACCCTCTGCTCCATAAACGGCAGTAGCTGCCGCATCTTTTAGCACAGTAAAACTTTCGATCTCGTCCACATCAATATCATCCATGCTTCTTGGAACACCGTCAACTAATACTAACGCAGATGTTCCACCTGCATACGAACTCTGTCCACGTATATAAAATGCAGCCGCATCGTTACCCGGTTCACCGCTTCTTTGTACGGCAATTACACCGGCAATTTGTCCGGCCAACGTGTTGCGCAGGTTACGCTGCTTTACATTTAATTCCGCCGGACCGATAGTATTCAAAGAAGAAACGACACTACTTTTCTTCTGTTGTCCATAACCAATCACTACTACGTCTTCCAAACCTACCGAGCTTCCACCATACGGATATTGATGGTCTTTTCGCCTTTGTATATCTTTTCTTCCGTGTTGTAACCGATATACCGGAACTCCAAAACATCTCCTTCACTGACGTTATTGAGTATGTATTTACCATCTATATCTGTTGTTACACCATAGCTCGTGCCTTTGATAGCTACCGTTGCTCCGATAATTGGATTACCATCGGTATCTGTCAACAGACCTGTGACCATTTTCTTCTGTTGATTGAGACCGGCTATTGCTGTCTTTTCATTTTTAAGATCCTTTACATTGTAAAAAACTATTTGTCGATCCACAATTTTATAACCAGCCCCAGTGTTTTCCAACAAACCAGCTAAAATCTCATCAATAGAACCTTGAGTTTTTTGTACTGTGACTTTTCTAGACAAGTCAATTGCATTGTCATTGTAAAAGAAAATAAATTCTGTTTCCTTTTCAATTTCACTGAAAACTTCCTGAAGTGTTTTAGTTCCTGCCGACAAACGAATTTCTGTAACCTGAGCATATGATGTTGTTTCATTTGCCCAACCACAAATAGCAACCAGCAGAAATAAGAAAGTTATTTTCATAACACGAAGTACTTTTCGAAATTCTTTCTCTGAATTCCTAAGATTTGCGATTAAATTCATACATTTGTATTTGTTTAATTGATTAAAAAATGTTTTTAGTAAATCTTTTTTTAATTTGAACCCAACCGAAGTAGGACCAGTACTTTCCGGTTTCTTTTTTATGTCTTCTCTTTCATGGCATTTATTTTTAAGGTTTAACACTAATTTTTATTACATTTTCTTCCTTCTCATATACAATCGACGCCGTAATTGATATAATCCGGAATGTTTCATTAATATCCGATTTCAAATCTAGTTTCCCACTTACCGTCACTTTACTTATTTCAACAGGATCAAATACCAGTACTACATTGTAATACCGTTCTATTTTCTTTAGAACTTCAGCCAACGACTCATTATGGAAAATCAGGAAACCGTCTTTCCAACAGATATATTCATTAACATCTACCTCCTGCAAACGAGTACTATGTGATTCTTTTTCGAAAGTATACAGTTGATTAGGCTTTATGACTGTCGTATTCTTTTTATCCGTAATTTTGATTGCCACAGAACCTGTTACCAAAGTAACAAACTGTTGTTTATCATTTTTATAGGCAGAAACATTAAAAGAAGTTCCCAATACATTGACTTCCGTCATATCTGTTTTTACAACAAACGGATGTTCCTCATTGCGTGCTACTTCCAAATAAATCTCTCCTTCAACATATATTTCTCGTTTGTCGGAAGCAAAAACAACCGGATAGACCAGTTTGGTTCCTGAATTAGCCCAAATACTCGAACCATCGCTTAAGGTTATTTGAGTGGTTTTCCCATATGGAACAATTAATTGATTATATTCATAGGAGGAAGATTCAGGAAGATCTATTTTCTTTTTATTGACACACATATTCCCATATTCATCATGAGAAACCAGCACATCTTTGTCTTCTATTTCTATTTTTTCTTTATCTCCCAATATCACTGTTACATTTTCCAACGCCCCATCCGGCAATTGGGTAGCAGAAAGGATACTACTGTAATCTACCTCTTTCCGAAAAGATATGTTTGTAATATAATAGGTAGCAGTAAACAATATGGCGACAACAGCCACATAGCGGATAAATAACGAAAGAGATACGGTCTTACGTTTCCGATGATAAATTGCAGCTTCAATCTTTGACCACAATTCCATTCGGTCTTCCGAAGACAATCCTTCATCAAGAACTTTAATCCTCCGTTTCAGCAATCGGAGATCTTCTTCCGAGCATTGTTTATTTTCTTTCGAATTACTCACTTCACTGTATTGTGTTACATATTTATCAGGGAAACGAATATGGAATCGGTTTTGTACTCACTAAACAAAGAAAAAAATAAAAAAAATTTCACTACTAGTTTAACATGTTAATAAACAAGGCCATTAGTGCCGTATCTAAATTCAAACAAGTTCGTACCTTTTCCATAGCACGATAAATAATATTGCGTACCGACTGATTATTTATACATAGTAACTGAGAAATTTCCTCATACGTCATATCCGCCTGAAAATGCAGATATATTACCTCTTTTTGCCTATCAGACAAAAGAGCCATCACTTCTTCAAACCTGGCCTTTATATCGTCATCCGGTTCTTCATCATCTTCCTGATTAAATACAAATTGGGCATGAAAAGGCAACTCTTCCGGAGATATATAAACCATTCTTTGATTATGACGAAGGGAATCTATCAATAAATTCTTCAATGAACCAAACAGATAAAAAAGTGGATTACTCAAAGGCGGGAGCTGGTGGCGGTTTTCATATAGCTTAATAAATAGTTCCTGGATACAGTCTTTTACCAATTCTCCATCATTCACAAATTTAGTACCATACCTGTATAATCTATCGGATGTTAACTCGAAAAGCATAGAGAATGCTTGTTCATCTCCTTCTCTAAAAAGTTTCCAAAGTGCAGTTTCATTTCTAGTATTCTGTAAATTCATGAATTTTATATGGCAAGAACTACTTTTACGAAAAACAAAAGTAGTTCTTGCACATATTATCCAATTGAATAAAATTCATATATTCTTGTATGATCTTATCCTATTACTAGAATTGATAAGCGAGTAAGCCTACCTCATATCAGCATCATCCCATTCGATCTTAAACACATACGATTTGGCAACCGATCCACCTTCGAGATTAACATCCCCTACTGCATAAAAATAAGCGGGGTTTCCATCTATTTTCAATATAGCAGGTCTTTCCAACTTACCCGAAGCACTTCTGACAAACAGTCCTGGGGTTTTCATTAACTTCTCCCGGTCAGATTCTGTTCCCCAATAGTCGAACAATGTCCCCATGGCGATTTTCGCGTCTTTCAGCTTGAACTGCAAGCCATTATCCGATTTCCAAAGAATAATGTTACCATACGCGCCTGTATTTTTCCCGAAATTATCCGTAGTCAACAAATAATATTTATCATTCATAGTAAATGCCTGGGCATCTTCTATATATGATATATTATCAGTCACTGGCACATCACATATTTTATATGGTCCCTCCAATTTATCTGCGACCGCACAACCATAATTGTGGGTTACCTTTGCATGAGGTTGGATTATACAATTAAAATAAATATAATATTTATCCTTGATCTTCAAAAAAGCCGGATTATTAATGCCACTTTGAGCCTTATATGTCCAAAGGGAAGAATCCCAAGAGGCATCCAGCATAATGCCATTATTATTTCCTGCAAAATGCCACGGGCCTTCCAATTCGTCAGCAGTCATCATACCGATTCTCATCTGTCTGGGTTTTGAAGGGTTTTGCAAAATATAAAGAAGGACATACTTGCCATCTACGTATTCCAACCGGGGATTGCAAGGTGCCAACATTGTGGACGAATCGGCCAACATATCCGACTTTAATACCGAACATACATATTTGAACGGTCCCTGAGGACGATCGGCGACAAAATGGGCGATTTCGGCTCCTTTCTTCCTCCAACCTTCCATTCCATCCGACTTTGGCCACCTACCACTGAATATATGTATTTTCTTGTCTTTCCCGACAAGAGGAGAAACACACCAATTGAACCAGTCTTTTTCATCAATAGCCGGTCCGATAAGCTTAGCAGTCAGAGCCATTTGCGAATATGGCATATTCAACTCTTTCCCTTCTGCCGATTTCAAGACTTTCTCTTTCGCTTTTTCTTGCCCGGAAAGGGTAAAAATTGCAACAGAGCAGGACAAGGCAACCCAGATTGTTTTAAGTAATAAGTTTTTCATGTTTATTGATTTTAAAATGTTTTCAATTTCCAAAAGTACCACATACTCATGCCTCTGTATTGTACAAACCCCATATTTTATTGTATAATCTTATTCTATACCTAATTTCCACAAGCAAATGCAATCCTCGTGTTTGTGTTTATAAAATATTAGATAAATCATATACTAATACTTCTGATTCATCCGCAATAGCATATAACCGTTTCGTCTTTTCTTGTATGCTAAACTCTCTGATTTCCCTATCCAACGTGATTCCATATTTAGGAATACCTTCCCAATCGTATACCCTCAAATAGCTATTTCCTGATTGACCGTTTTTCCGTAAAGAAAATATCAATTCGTTTGTCGCCTGTGCATCATAATGTATCCCTATCCTGCGTGACATTGCAGCATAACCGATATCAAATCCTTTCTTATCCAACAAAATATCCTTACGTGTTTTTTCTCTAAATCTATAATCGAAAAAATTTCCAATCCTCCCTGGAATAAAGCCAATTTCTTTTTATCCGGTTTTAATGCAGATTCCGGCAAGGTGGCAAGATGATATTGTTCTATTTCGTCTTTTTTATACGAATACTCATAATATGTATCTGTTACCGTATTCGTTTTATAGTTGTATTTTTCTCAGTAATAAGTATAAATGCCTTTTGAAAACAGTCCTGCATTACTTAAAGATTTTCTGAACAAGAATTATCTTCATCCAAATTGTAGTAGGAAGATAGTTCTGCAAAAATATCCAAGCGTCCTTCCGATTCAAAGAAATATTTTTTATCAAAGAAGGTATTGGGTTTGTCTTTATAATGGTTCAAGTTCAAATGTGCCATGTAAGGAGTTATGGAACGGATCCAAAGAACCGGATCATTATCAACCACTTCATATTGAAGTATTTTTAAATATCCAGAACTTTCATTAGGACCACCTCCACGACGCAGGATGCTATCAACAAAAAGATTATTGTTGGTATTGTAAATAAAAAGGGAAGAAGAATTATTAGTTTTTTCTCCTAAAACCAGAAATGTATCTACAACCATTATATCTAAAGGATATAAAATTTCTTCACAATTTACTATTTCTAAAGGTTGTAGATCTATTTTGTATAAAATTTCTTCACAATTTACTATTTCTAAAGGTTGTAGATCTATTTTGTATAGGTACTGTCTATAACTGAGATT
>NZ_QSDP01000051.1:0-44043 GCF_003463685.1 Parabacteroides sp. AM58-2XD | reverse complement strand
ATGGCTCATATAATTCTTTTATAAATGATTTGGAATAATACAAATCATCATCAATGGTTATGATAATTTTCTCCGAATATTTTTGTAATGCTGGCAATAACTTTGTATATGATCGAATATCTTCACAATAATTGATTTCTAATATACCCCAACCTTTCATACGTCTAATGGAAAATGGAATATTACTATCGTTCCATTTGTATTTGTCAATCCACAATGTTATTTTTTCTGGCGTTACGTTTTGGGTAAACATCGAATAGATAGCATATGGAGCACATCTTGATAAACGATCTCCATAACTAGTTAATGATACAATTGTATTTTCAGCTTTTATCTTAGATATTTTAGGCTTTATATTACAAGTGATACATATCCATGCTTTGGATTTGAAATAAAGGCCCATGATCAGGTCGTATAAGATTCTTAATTTATTCATAACTGGAAATTTTACGGTTGTCTAAATACCGGATGTTTTACATCCTGAATACTGAACACTGTTTGATATGGGAAGAATGGGGCTCTTTTCTGGTCTCTACCCACTGCAATCAAAAGTATAAAATAGCACATGAACACTATTACTGATATCATTCGAAAATGTACTTTATATGCACATAATACTTCTGGAATGACCAAACACAAATTTATTAAAAAGTATTCAGAGATACGACTGCCCATATGGCTTCCTATGATAAATGGAAAAACGCAGCCAATGGCAGAGATAGATAATAATCGGTAATCTATATTTTTATTTTTTCTTTTGAACCATGCCAAAATATACATTGTTAGTATAACAATTACCATAGCAAATCGGGAATAACTTCCTCCTCCTTCATTGGCTTGATCTTCTGACAGCTCTAGTAATTTATTACTTACACGCGCATAATAACCAATATCTACAAAAGTTTCCAATGCTAACTGGAAGCATAATATTATCATTATAATAATTATAGGTAAATATTGGGGGGATACGAAACGATACAAGGGATAAATAATAATCGAAACTAAAGCAGAAGAGTGGAATAGCGCAGCAAATATACAAACTATCATATACTGGAATGGTTTCTTTTGATATACATAACGGATTCCCCAAAAACTAATAGCCACAGCTAAAGATTGGCGTATGGTGTTCAACGATGGCAAATAAAATATGCAGATGTAGACCATCGAAGCGATGAAAAAATTTACGGAATATTTACGCAATGTAGAAAATATAAAGCTGTAAATTAACACGGCTATTATCATGAATGATAAAGGTGGATAGCTTGTGATCGAATCTGTCCCTATCAAGAATAACAATAGGCTAAGAGGTTCAAAATCCAGATCATAGGATAATATTCCCTGATAATAAGACATATAGTCATAACCTACATCAAACCTTAGTGCAGCAACAAGCATTATTATGCTAATCCCAAGACCTTGCATTAACGGACGATTCCAACGTCCATTCAAATTAAATTCGCCTAAACAAAAGAATACTACAAGTATAAATATAAACCAAAATAACATTTTATTTATTGTATGGTGATACCGGATATCTTAGACGGGAAGTATTTCCCATCTTACTTAAAATATAAAACATCAGTTTTTGTGTGAATTGTTTACATCGGCCTATCCACCCTCCTTTATATCCAATCCGCATGCCTTTCCATTCTGTTATGTTAAGATATTTCATCCACTCATCACGATAAGGTAAATAATCGCCCTTAAACCAAGGTTTCTCTCCGGCAAAGTGAACGACTACCGGATTCTTTACGGCTTCACGGATAGCTTCCATGTCATCATACCAAACGCGCACACTTAGATATTCTTCCTTTGCAAAAAGGAAACTCATCGTGTTGTACTTTGGGTGCAGATATTTTACTTTTCCTACAGACACGGCATTTAAGGCGTCTTGATCTGCTATAAAAATACGTTCCGGATATGTGTAGATGTAGTCTACACATTGTTTTCTCACTTCGTGTTTTCTCCAATAATCAAGGTTTATCAACAATACACCCGCATTAAAATAAGTGTGCTTTTCTTTGTAAATCCTTAACCGGTGATAATCATTGATGCGTACAAAATCATGGGTTGCACACAAAGCGGTGTTATCATCTAAATGAATATTCCACAAATGCTGTACATTCCCTGTAACAATTAAATCACAATCCAAATAAATAACTCGATCCATGTACTTTGGCAGCCATTCAGACGCAAAAAGACGGTAATATGTAGAAACATGATATTTATTGGGCATCCGGTCTTTTACGTCTACAATCGCTTGGAATTTTTCTAAATCGGGATAGATTAAATCTAATTCTTGCCTATATTGATCAACCAAACTCATCAACCGCCTCTTATTATTCGACGTTAAGTCCGCACAAATGATATGTACGCAAAAACAACTACCCTTATTATTTTCGAATATAGAAACTAAGGTGACGGCACAATAAGTCGTATAAGAGTCGGTTATTGCTAATAGAATGTGAATCTTATCATCCATTATTTATTTCTTTTTTTTATCAAATTATATACTCTGATAAGTGTATTGAAAAGCCACTTTTGATGAGACAATGCCAGTTCCACTAAAATTTTCTTTTTAATAGGTAATGGAAGCTGTTTCAGCAGAAAACCACGGTTAGCTTCGGGCCATACGTTCTAAAATTCAGGAATAAGACCAAATCTACACCAACCAAACTTAATTAATAATTTAGCAACATTCAAATCTGTTTCATAACGTAGTCCATATTTCTGATGTAGAAAATTTGTAATCCAGTCATAGGCTATACATTGCATTTCAATTCGGAATTTTTGCTTTGCATAAGTTGTCACACCTTGTCCTTGGCTTCGATAATGATACAAAGCTTCCGTAATATAGGTATAACTAGGTGTATTGTACATTCCACACACAAAGCCACATTGTATATCAACATGGATAAGGTTATTTTTTCATTCTATATAAACTTTTTATCGTCAATACTATTTGATCTATTTCACGTATTCTAAAAATAAGACAGAATAATATGTAAACCAATAAGCCTATAAAGCTCCAATCGCCAATTCTCCCAATAAGTTTCCATCAAAAAATTGTATACTTAAATAAACCATACCTCCAGTTACTAATGAGACAAAGAATAAAGGTATTATATTATATATTTGCTCCCAATAGTTCACAAATACAACCTTCTTTGAAAAATAGATAATAATTACCATATCAAAGAAATTGTACACAACAATTCCCCAACATAGCATACGTACTCCAAAGGGTAAAGTAATAAACAGTATAGCAATCGCTATCACTTTCTTGAGTATCTCTGCATAAAAAAAAATAATCTGAACGTCCTTTTACATTCAATATCTGATTATTGACAACCATGACTGGGTACCACATATAAGCAAAACACAATATGGAAAGTAATTCAGCAGCCGGAAGCCATTTCTCTGTCAGCAAAAATAAAATGAATGGCTTGGATAAAACCGCCATGATAATCATTAACGGGAATACAATAAAGCAAGACATTCGTAGATACCTAATAAATGAGATTTTAAGATGTTCGTTGTCATCTTGTATTTCGCATAGAAGTGGAAAAAATACCCTATTGATGATAGTTACGATATTAATAGAAGGAAAACCGGAAAATTGACAAGCCCTGTTATAAAAGCCTACATCCATGGAAGTATATCGCCGTCCTATCACCAAGCTATACAGGTTTATATAAATGGTATGTAATAATCCGGACAAAAGTAATTTGGAACCAAAAGAAAATAATGTATTAAACGATTCTCTTGAAAATACCCATTTAGGAACCCATCTGGCAAATATCCACAATAGTAATGTATTTAACAGACTATTCGATAAACTCTGAACTACCAATGCCCATACACCCCAACTCTTATATGCCAATAAAATTCCTATTATTCCACTAATCAATACGGCAGTCAAAGAGGCTTTAGCTTGTCTTTTAAAGTCGACATTGATTGTTAATTTAGCTCGTTGGACAACAGAAAAACCAGCTATGATAATGTTCAATCCTATCCAACGTGTTACCGGAGATAAATCAGGTTCCTTATAGAAAGACGCTATATAAGGAGCACTAAAATACAGAAGCAAATAAGAAACTATCGAAATAAAGATATTGAAATAGAAAACCGTAGAAAAATCTGTTTCCGTACGATTTTTTTTTTGTATCAAAGCATTGGAGAAACCACTATCCACAAACACTTGGGCAATAGCCAAAAAGATTCCTAGCATAGCTATCAATCCATAATCGGATGGCAATACCAAACGAGCTATGATAATAGTCAACACAAACTGTATCCCTTGCACGGAAAACCGTTCAACAGCACTCCACATCACGCCTTTTACGGCTTGCTGCTTTATTGAATTACTCATGTAATTTGATAAAAAAAGTAAGGGACTATCGTTTTACCCAATTTTCAATAGTCAACCCTTTTATATTTGCAAAATGCTTTACATTATCTGTTACCAAGATTAAGTTGCTACTACAAGCTGCGGAACCTATTAGCAAATCAAAATCTTCTATAGATATACCTAACGAAGCCTATTCTTTTCTTGAGCATAAAACTCAATAGAATTTGTAAAGGGTACAATGTTTATCAGTGTGTTCGAGAATTTCGAATATCCTCGATGATCGACTCTGCAGAACGGGAATCTTTCCACTCTCCGGCAAATTGAAAGACCCAATCATCATCAATGGATTGATCTTTGCTTAACAATGAATTAGAAAGCCGGGATATTAACTCTAATTTCATATCCGAACTCAAGTTTTTAAGAATACTCCAATAGGTATCCATATTGGGTATATTCATTGGGGGAACAACCGTTGCTTTCATAATTCACTTTATTTATCAATAAGCAAATATAGAGATTTCCTCTTTTACCACAAACATTTCTCCCTAAAATATTCAATTGTCTGTTAGCACTCAATTTAGGGCATAACCCTTTGAAAGGGCACTTTTCAGTGCACTAGATTGAGACCGGTAACACTCAATATGAACTCTCCAATTTCTCTACCATCCGAACTAAATCCTGGTAGCTTAAATTCTTTTGGGATAAATGTAGACCATTGCTGACACATAAATTGGTTGGCTGCAAAGATATACCTTTCTATTAATAGCCTTTTTTTGACTGCTTACGTTCCAATTGTTGAGATGCCACCATTTTTATTAAAAAGTACAGACTTTATTATAGCCCAATTAAATACTTACCACTCCTGTTTTATCCCAATTCCACTTTATTCGCGATAAGTATATGGTTCAATGCTATTTTCCGAAATTGAGAGACGTTTTCAAAATAGCCACTCTTCCTGATGGCACCCAATAATAAGGTGCTTTAGCTTTTATCTTCTCCAATTCAGGAGCATGAATATTCAACCAATTCTCCAGCCATTCCTTTTTATGAATCATTTCATTTATATTGCTGGTATTGGCTGGGTGAACTTCTACAAAGTAGGCATATTCTTCATAACCTACCGTATAATCCCAACGAGAAGCTTGTGGATAAAGAGAATTTGTCGTTGCATCTATATCTACACTCCCATTTATGTTCCGATTGTTTTTTGCTTTTATTACCGATGAATTAGCCCCCAACGCTTGCAGACCGACACGAAATCCCGACGCAATATCGTTTGTTGCCTTTATCGCTTCTTCAAACGACTGTTTGTTTGTCTTTTTACGCGCCATATTTGCTAACTATTTCAGAAGCCTTCCCTGAGAAAGAAGACAAACCTCCCCATTCCGAGATGTCCACATTGTCACTAAATAAATCCAAAGAGGTAATATCTGTAGAAACGACACCCCGATACCCTTTCTGCGAAAAATAGAACGCACGTACATCTTTTTCTTTCAATTGCTCGAACAAGGAGGCAACTGTAGTGTTCTCCCTTATTGAGAACAATTCGCACATTGCCTGTTTGAACTGTCCAATTTCGAGTTGCCGCAGGTTTTGTACGACCCATACGAATTCCAACAGGATAGATGAATGTGTAGAGACAATCAATTTGTAACCGGCTTTCATCAGTTCTATTATCTCTAAAATGATTGTTCCTATGGCACGTGGATGAAGTCCCATTTCCGGTTCCTCTATAATCACCCATTTATAGTCCTCCTTTTTCAACACCTGTGTAGGAGGTCCCGACAAACAATAGATAGCTAACAGTAAGGGCATGAATTCTTTTTGTCCTGCACTCCAAGTCATAAAAGGCAACCTCGCATCTCCTACCTGCAATTTCATTTTTCGTTGCCCTGAACTTTGGTCAATTACAACTTGTGCATCATGAAAAATCGTTTCATTAATCGATTTCTTCAACTCTCCTTTCAATCGTGTGCGCATAGGGAAAATTATTTCAGGATTACCTAACCCCCCTTGCACAAATACACGCAGAGTCTCGCTGAATATCCGCAGTACATAAGGCGTAGAAATGTCGAATTCCATAAAGTTCTTGGCTCTACCATCTGAAATGCTTAATATACGCTGCGCAGGCACATAAAAGACAGACTCACTAGCAGAGGAATTCTTAGACACTAATAATTTTTTTAAGTCAAAGGTTTCGTTTTTATATTCGATGGATGTCTTTTCTGTTACCAGCGAAGACATTCCTTCCCCAAAGTAATTTTCCAAGAAAGGTTTGCTGTCGCTTTTGCTTAAGATATAGTTATACTTACGCAACGTAGACAGAATGTGCGCATGGTCGTTTACCAACTTAAATAATTCCAAAAACAAACTTTTCCCACTGGCTTGCGGTCCAACCAGTAGTGTCAAATCTCCCAAGGAGACCTGAATGTCTTGAATGGGTCCAAAACTCTTTACATTCAATGTTTCCACATCCATCTTCGCTATTACTTTAAATCTTATGATAAGCAAAGGTACAAATAAAATAAAGAAACTTAGTCTTTTTGGGAGGCGTATTTTTATGCCTTGCTCTGGGAGTCATGTGAACAGTTTAATGCTCCAAGCGTAAGTACTCGATTTAGGGCATCCCCCTTTGAAAGGGCACCATAAAATCATAATACTTCGGCATGGCGATCCTCCTTCATATACTTTTGATTACGAGTCCAATATCCGATTACGAAGTTGTGTCAAAATTCCCTAAAATATTCAATTGTCTTCCTCAACCCTTCGTCAAGCCTTATCTTGGGTTCCCAGTCCAGTTTTTCTTTCGCCAACGTAATATCCGGTTTACGCTGTTTCGGATCGTCACCCGGTAACGGGCAATAAACAATCTTTGACTTCGAATGAGTCAATTCGATCACCTTCTCTGCCAGTTCCAGCATGGTGAACTCGCCCGGGTTTCCTGTATTGACAGGGCCGATGAAGTCGTCACCAGTGGCCATCATGCGGATCATGGCTTCAATCAAATCGTCTACATATTGGAAACTCCGGGTTTGGGTTCCATCTCCATAGATGGTGATATCTTCCCCTTTTAACGCTTGTACGATGAAGTTGGAAACGACACGTCCGTCGTTCGCATTCATTCTCGGTCCATAAGTATTGAAAATGCGGATGATTTTAATCCGTACACCGTTCTGACGATGATAATCCATAAACAAAGTCTCGGCTGCGCGTTTGCCTTCATCATAACAGCTACGGATACCGATCGGGTTCACATTTCCCCAATAAGACTCGACCTGCGGATGAATAGCCGGATCTCCATACACTTCGCTGGTCGATGCCTGGAGAATCTTTGCCTTGGTCCGTTTTGCCAATCCCAACATGTTCATGGCTCCGTAAATGGAGGTTTTCATTGTCTTGATGGCATTATATTGATAATGGGGCGGTGATGCAGGACAAGCCAGGTTATAGATCTCATCGACCTCGGCATAATAAGGAGAAGTTACATCGTGACGAACCAACTCAAAGTTGTCATACTGCAACAGGTGACGAATATTTTCCTTACTGCCGGTGAAATAATTATCCAGGCAAATCACGTCATTACCTTCTTTCACCAAGCGTTCGCATAGATGGGAGCCGAGAAAACCGGCTCCACCCGTTACTAATATCCGTTTCATTTTTGTCCGATCCTCGAATAAGTGAAACCTAACTCTTTCAATTCCTCGCCATCGTAGATGTTTCGTCCATCCACCACCACATGATTCTTCATGGCTTTACGGATGATCGCCCAACTGGGCATACGGAATTGTTTCCATTCCGTCATCAAAGCAATAGCATCTGCATCAATCACTGCTTCATACATATCTTTACAATAGGTAACTACATTGCCTATCCTGCGCTTTGTTTCATCCATGGCTATAGGATCGAATACATTAATCACAGCACCTGCTTTCAGGAGCTTGTCAATCACAACCAATGCAGGAGCTTCGCGCATATCGTCTGTTTCAGGTTTAAAAGACAATCCCCACATAGCAATAGTCTTTCCTCTCAGATCTCCATTAAAAGCTCTATTCAATTTATCAAATACAATATTCTTTTGCTCTTCATTTACCTCTTCCACAGCTTCTATAACACGCATGTGATATCCGTTTTCTATTCCTGTATGCACCAAGGCTTTCACATCCTTGGGAAAACAGGAACCGCCATATCCACAACCGGCATACAGGAACCGGCTGCCGATACGGGAATCCGTTCCCATGCCTTTACGCACATAATCTACATTCGCTCCAACACGTTCGCAAAGATTGGCTATATCATTCATGAAACTGATACGGGTTGCCAGCATGGCATTGGCAGCATATTTGGTCATTTCAGCTGAAGGGACATCCATGATCAGGATGGGATAGCCATTTAGTGTGAAAGGACGATATAATCTCTCCATCATTTTCCTTGCCCGTTCGCTTTCAACACCTACTACCACACGATCCGGTGTCATGAAATCTTTTATAGCCGCTCCCTCCTTCAGGAATTCAGGATTAGAAGCAACATCAAATTCTATATCAACCCCACGTTTATCCAACTCTTCCTGCACCGCTGCACGAACTTTTTTTGCCGTACCAACAGGTACCGTGCTCTTCGTGACTAATACAACATGTTTGTTATATGACGTCCAACTGTGCGGGCAACTTCCAACACATACTTCAAGTCTGCACTTCCATCTTCGTCCGGAGGTGTTCCTACCGCACTAAAGACTACTTCTACCTTATCCAAACAGGATGTCAAATCTGTTGTAAAATGAAGGCGGCCGGCTTTTACATTACGTGCAACCAAATCATCCAAGCCCGGTTCATAGATAGGCATCTCGCCATTGAGTAACTTCGCTATTTTGTTTTCATCGATGTCTACACATGTGACATCAATTCCCATCTCTGAAAAACAAGCTCCAGAGACTAGTCCTACATATCCAGTCCCTACAATTGCTATATTCATATATTATTTATTTAACTCTATAAATCTTTTATCTCTGATCTTATCAAACCACACATTCAACCCAACCCAAACAACGATATCCATTATGAACAAAACATTGTTATTTACATAGGATATTAATGTCATATTGATGACACTGAAAGACAATGCCATCGTCAATATGCTGATCATTGCTTTGCGAGAACTAAACCCCATATCCAAAAATTTATGATGTATATGGTTCCTGTCTGCATTGAATAACCCTTTGTGATTTCGGGCACGTACCAATATGACCCGGAATACATCGAATATGGGGACAATTAATGTTGAAAAGGCAACGACGATGGCTCCTTCGGTATAAGGAGCTCTTTCGGAATTGTTGTTGGTATAAGCGATAGCTAAAAAGGCAAGTATGTAGCCTAATGTCAGGCTACCGGTATCGCCCATGAATATTTTTTTGCAACGGTCGGCCTGACCGAATACATTATAATAGAAAAAGGGAAGCAATACCCCCAATGTGGAAAAAGCAAACATGGCATAGACCCATTGCTCGTAATAGATGTACAGGCTACCGAGTGCGAGCAACGATATGCTACTTAGCCCTGATGCCAGACCGTCAATACCGTCTATCAGATTAATGGCATTGACAATGAATACGGTTAGGAAGATAGTGAAGGGGATGCCTAGCCAGGGTGTAAGTTCGTGGATACCGAAAAGGCCGTACAGGTTGTTGATCCACAGGCCTGACAGAGGAATGAAGCAGGCGACTATGGTCTGTATGATGAATTTGCTTCGATAGCGTAGTCCTACCAAATCGTCTTTTATGCCTGATAAATACAATAACATCAGACCACAGACCATGAAGTAAAATCGGGAATTATGAAATTAAGCTTGTCAATGGCTATTTCAAGCCCAACAATATACCTTAATCCGGTGACAAAGGCTAACGAAAACAGGATGGTGGGAACAAATGAAACACCACCCAATCGAGGAATTATTCCACTATGGACTTTTCGTTCATCAGGTATATCGAACAGTTTTTTTCGGTGTGCAATTACCAGAATACGCGGAATAATAAGCCTTGAAAGGATTATTGATATGAATAACGATAAAGTAATAAGTAGGTAAGCCATTACATTAATACTAGTTATTGGACATAACAAAGTTCGTCAGTCACATGTGTGTGCTAACGAAAAATGACTAAAAAAAACGATCGTTTTAACTAGTCATTACTCTGTTTGTTTTAACAATTGAAGCATTTTCTATATAAGTTTTGAAAATTAAAATCTATATATTTTTTCTTTGTTGTAGATATGAATAAAATGCCTACCTTTGCGGTGACTAAAATAAACGATCGTTTTTTTTAGTCACGATTTTTGCTTGTATATCTATGATTTATAGTTTGTTATTGTATGTTATGAAAGGCGGTTGAAACTTTTGTTTTGGCGTTTGGGAAAGACTGTTTTTATGTGTTAAATAATACAATAATAGGTGTGTGGTTAGTGGTTAAAAATAATATATGCAGTCTGTAGCATAACAAATATTTGTATTTATTATAATGTAGTGATGAGTAATCTCTTATGGAAGTGTAATATTTCTTATCACAATATTTGAAACTTCAGCCAAATGACAGGCTGAGATAGTCTTTAGGCTTCAGATATTTGTTCCCGAATTTGTTTAGGATATACAGATCGCATGAACTGAGTTCGTAAAACAGCGTGACTGATTTATGCCATCTTCCCGGATTATTGAATTTAAAGGTGACACGTTCGCCAAGAAAAATGTGGGTCCGTACTCTTGTTGAAAAGAAGTAATAGCCTTTAGGATATTTGTCAGGGCTTTGTACCCAAAAATCTCTGTCAAGCAGGGTGTTAATGTATAACCCTGTCGTTAACGGTTCAAAATCAATGTTTTTATGCAAAGGAACTCTCCAGGGGATATAATTCTGCTTTGCCGTAAATGTTGCCATAGTGTGACGTTTTTTTGAACTTTCTGCATTCAGGTTACGGGTGGTTTTTGGAACAAACCCGAAGAGAAGGTCTGTTTCCCAGTGATGGCGGTAGTAGTCCCATCCGATCCCGAAAGAGAACATACCCATGGAGCCGGCAAATTGTATTTTACTGTACCGGGGGATAAGATTTTCCCATAGTGAAGTGTATCTTTCTATATGTCTGTCATACAAAGTCGGGGCAGGGATACTGTCCTGAGCATTTGTATAAAACGGAAAAAGCAAGGTTAGGAGCAGCAGTAGTAATTTAAAATTTAACGATTTCATATGAGTAGTCATCAGGTGTTACGGTAAAGAGTAAATAAGTACGTTTGCCAATATTGTCGCAGCAATAATAAATGATTCCGTCATCGAACAGATCGCGGGCGGCAAAGTTATGATCGTGGGCATGCAGGCAGAAAAGAGGATTGGGAAATTCCCGTATCTTTTCCTGGAAGATATCTGCCACATTGTTATTGAATTGCTCGCTTCCGGGCGGCACATGCATAACAAAGATCGTGCATTTATCATCTTCTGTTGTACCGTTCAGTTCACTCTTTATAAAGGAGAAATCGGGTACAGGAATGGAGTAATCGTATTCAAGCGCATTCGTATTCAGGCAGATGAAACGGATTGCACCACCTCCGCCATAATACTGTGAGGGGCCGACGCTGAACGAGAAGTTTTTAGGACCGTACATATCCTCGTATACCAATTCCCCGTTGCCGATAATATCATGATTGCCGATCAGGGCAACATAGGGTATTTTTAGCTTGGATAAAATTGAATGTTGCCAGATATATTCTTTTTTGATACCAAAATCGGTCAGGTCACCTCCGTGAATGACAAAATCGATAGAGTCCCGTTGGTTGACATGTTTCACGAAGTCATTCGTTTCATCCAGCCAGCGCTGGGTGTCGCCTGTAAAGATAAAACGGATGGTGTCTTTATCTTGGCAGGCGTTCCGGATTTTAAAAATATTCGTTTCATTGATATCTTTATCCTCTTTGTTCGTGATTCTTCCGTCATACGGATGGTAATCTATCAGATCACACGATGTGAGTAGTGCGAATAGTAATAACGCATATTTCTTTATCATAATAAAGCCCTATCTTTTTTGTTTGCAAAGATAGGGCAACATTTATTTTAGGAAAGGTTTCTATTGAATTATTGATGGTCAGAAAGTCTATAGGCTGAATGCCTGTTCCAGTTCTGTGAAATCGGTAATAACCAGGTCGGCTGATTCATCTCCCCGGTAATCGCTCCAGCCGATACTTTTCAGCCAGATTGTTTTGCAGCCGATAGACGTAGCGGGGATAATGTCTTTATCGTGAGAATCTCCGATTACGACGATCGTTTCTGCCGGCAATGATAATTCTTTTACACCTAACCCGAATATAGCCGGATCGGGTTTGCGGATACCGACAACTGCTGATTCGACAATCGATTTAAAATAAGTATCCAGATGAAAATCTTTTAGTACGGATTCGATGTTCCCGTAGAAATTGGAGACCAGTACCAGCGGGTATTTTTGAGACAATGCCTCCAGTATGGGACGAGCTGCGTCGATCGACTTCCGTGCATAAGCATAGCACCAGTCGGCCAGCCGCTGTTTTAATCCGGGAGTGGCATACGCTTCGGGGATAAAATCGCCGGCTTTGAGCCATTCGATCTGTATGTCTGTTTTTAGGCGCAGCATATCGAGGAAAGTGTGATGGGGCTTTACGATCGGATTTTTACCTAACGTCCGTTCGCCGTGCACATAGGCATTCCGGAAGATCTCTTTGCTTACCGGTACTTCTTCGGCCTGGTAAGCCATCCAGATCACTTCGGCCCAGTGCATGCCATTGCTGTCGATGGTACCGCCATAATCGAATATGATTCCTTTTATCTTGTCTGATTCGAACATATATTTATGATTTTGATTCGAGTTCTTTAGTGAATTGGGCACAGAAACGTTCGTGTGTTGCGATCATATATGCCAGCATGATATTCAATACCGTCATTTCAAATACGAAATACAGCCAGGGCATATCGATGAAAAGACTGACGAATAAAGCAATGACACGGGTGTTGAATGACAGCATATTCGTGTATTTCATCATCGGAAGGCTCTTTTCACGGAAGGCTTTCCGGAACCATTCCGGAGCTTCGTCGTGATACTTGGTCCGGATGATGTTCATCATTTTCTGAAACTTCGGCGACAATGCTTCCTGCCCGACGGTATAGTTGATATAAAATGTTTCAAAAAGTTTGTAGATAAAATCTTTTTTCCAACTCATCGTCTTATATTTCTCTTTCAGGGCGGGAGAGTGGGAGAGTTCGCTTCCGGCTTTTCCTTTCAGGAATAACAGGTGGATATTCCGGTAATAATCAGCCATGGCGGCTTGTTTGCTATGGAAAAATCCGGTGATAGCAGCAAATATCCAGATCCAGATACCCCATTCCGGTGTCAACCGAAGGCAGATGGCGGCATAGATAGCAATAAACCAGCAGTCACCGGCTGTTCCGTCCAGAATACGGCCCAATGGTGTTTTCTTACCGGTCATGCGAGCCAGCTGTCCGTCGGCACTGTCGTATGAGTTTGCCCAGATAAGCAATAACATACCGATGATATTTATTGTCAGGCTCTGGTAATAGAAACAAATGCCGGCTGCAATACCTATAAATATACTGGCTACGGTAATTGCATTGGGGGATACTCCCAGCTTATTGAAGAATAACGCCCAACGATAACCGATCGGGCGATAGAAGTGGATATCGATGAACTCTTCGGTATCCAGGGATTTGAGTGTAGACTCTATATCGGGTTTCTTTTTAGTTTCTTCCATTACTTGCTGATTAAATTATAGATGCGGCGGGCAATCAGGGGAGCAGCTTCGTCCCGGCAGGGAGCAAAACTGGGCCAGTCATTGAAGTCGATCAGCCGGATCGATCCGTCATCTGAAATAATACAGTCACCACCGTAAATATGAATGTTCAGTACTTCTGCCGCCTGGCTGCAAAGTTGCTGCAACTTTGAATCGTCAAACGGAATGCCTTTGGCCGTTCCGTTTATCTGTTCCAGCCCGAATTTACTGTGATGTTGGTTGGAGGGGTAGAACCAATAAAAGAAATCAGTTCCGGTCACGCCATAGAACTTAACTAGGTCGCCTACCAGGTGTTCGTTGACTACGGCAGTCTTGATTCCGCGGATAGCGTATTCTTTCAGGATTGTATTGGCTTCTTCCGGATTCCTGACGTAGGTGACATCTTCCCGGTGGATGGCGTGAAAGTCGCCTCGTTTGATCCAGCAGTTATAAAATCCGGCATTTTCCAGTGCGGCTGTCGGGTCTTCATCGGTGGGAAGGATCAAGCTGGCCGGATGGGAGATGTTGTTCGACATTAACAGGCGGGTCATTTTCTCGCGCGTACAGTTTTCTATTCCATAGCCGGAGTTGATAACGGTATAACCCTGATCTTCCATCTGCTGTAGTTTATGGATAGAAGTCCAGTTTCTGACCATATTGAAGATGGCTGTCTCTTCAAAGTTATGGATTATCAGATCTGATTCTATGTATTCGTTTACTTCACATCCCAGATCGCGCAGATGTTGAACGGTCAGAGAGAAGATGGCGGCATCGTTACCGATATGGTTGGGGGAAAATTGATTTTCCCGGCGGATGCCTGCTATTGTTAGTTTACTCATTACTTTTTTATTTAGTTGTCACTTGTCAACTATCAACTGTTTAAAAAATCTTCGGCCTTTTTGATATCTTCGGCATGATCGACGTCTACGATTTTGCTGAATGGATAAGCCTCAGTTTTAATCCTTCAGCAATAGCTGCCGTTGGTAGTTGCGCATACGTGACATGCCTTGTCCGATTGCATTATTCAGAACTTTCAGTCCGGAGCGCCGCAGGCAGTAAATACCGCCGGAGATATAAGAACATGCCGGTTCTCCTTGTTTATCCAGAAAGCCCCGGATTACTAAATCGTTGTCTGTATCTACGTATAAAGGTTTTTCGTCATCTATAAAATCAGTTACTGCCATTAACCCGTCCAATTGACTTTCTTTCAGGAACGCCTGGATGTATCCGCCGAATTCTTCTTCTTTGAAAATCGTGTCGACGGTTGTCAGGCAGATATGATCGCTGTCCAGATGGTGGCTGAGCTCATAAAAGCTATGCATGGAACTGGGCGTGGATTTAACCAGCAGATAAAAAGGAACAGGCAGTTCCAGATTCCGCAAGTGTTCCTGCACTTCCGTCATTTCTTCATTTACAATAATACTGATAGATGACGCATCGTTTTTCAGAAAAACATTGATTAAACGATCAATTAACGCCGTACCGTTTAGTTGTACCAGTGGTTTGGGCCATTTTACTCCTTCTTGCACCAAGCGGGAACCCTCGCCAGCTGCAATGATTGCATAATCCATATTTGTCAGAAACTAATTGAATTAAGATGATTGATATATGAAAAAGAAATTCTTCTATCCGAGGAAAAAATCGTTTTTGGACGGATAGAAGAAGTCTTTTTATATGTGTGTATTAATCCAGATAGCTAGGTGCTTTTTCTCCGATCATATCACGCAAAGTCTGTTTAACCATTCTCCATTGCTGGAACAGGTCGTGAACAGGCTGGTGTTCGAAATCGTGCATCGGGCTCTTGCAGAAGAATGACAACCAAGTCTGGATACCGGACATACCGGCACGCATAGCCAAGTCGCTGAACAATACCAGGTCGAGAGCGATAGGAGCGGCGAGGATAGAGTCACGGCAAAGGAAGTTTACCTTGATTTCCATCGGATAGCCCATCCATCCGAAGATGTCGATGTTGTCCCATGCTTCCTTATTATCCTTGCGGGGAGGATAATAGTTGATACGTACCTTATGATATACGTCACCATAAAGGTCCGGATATTTTTCAGGTTCGAAGATATTGTCGATCACTGACAGTTTGCTAACTTCTTTTGTCTTGAAGTTTGCAGGATCATCCAATACTTCGCCGTCGCGGTTTCCTAAGATGTTGGTGGAGAACCAGCCGCTTACACCCAGCATACGTGTTTTGAACATCGGAGCCAGTACAGTCTTCATTAATGTCTGTCCGCTCTTGAAGTCCTTTCCGGAGATAGGTACATTCATCTGTTTGGAGAATTCCCACATAGCCGGCGTGTCTACACACAGGTTAGGAGCACCCATAATGAACGGAGCGCCTTCTGCGATAGCAGCGTAAGCATAACACATACTCGGGGAAACAGCTTCCGTATTGTTTTCCTTCATCGCTTTTTCCAATGCGGCAAGCGACATGTGTTCATCTGACAGAGGAATGTAGATTTCAGTACTTGCAGCCCATAAAACGGCGATACGTTCGCAGTTGTTGGCAGCCTTGAAATCGCGGATGTCCTGGCGCAGTTGTTCTACCATTTCCCAACGGGTGGCAGCCTGTTTGATGTGCGTTCCGTTTAAGCGTTTAGCCCAGTTGTGATCGAATGCAGCCGGCATCGGTTTGATGGCCTGCAATTCTTCTTTCACATTGTTCAGGTCTTTTTCCTTTAATACTTCAGCATACATGGCAGCTTCGTATGCATTATCGGGGAATATATCCCAACCGCCGAATACAATATCGTTCAGATCAGCCAAAGGCACAATGTCTTTGATTGCTTTCTCTTCTCCGCTTTCCAACCGCATAGTCGCCATCTGGGCGATTGAGCCGATTGGTTTCGCTACTCCTTTACGAGCAGCCAGAGTACCTGTAATCATGGTGGTTGATACTGCTCCACCTACACCCACAACGAGAATGCCAAGTTTCCCTTTAGCTTCTTTTACTTCGATTTTTTCCATGTCAATTTAAGTTCAAAAATAATTGTGCAAATTTAGGCCTTCTTAATTGAATTAAAAAGGATAAATATGCGATATAATTGGTCAAAAATACTATATTTTCCAATAACTTGCCAGTCTTTCTGTACAAAAGTACTATTCTCTTCGTACTAAAGGCTTGTTTTTTTGAGTTGTGCGTGAGATAAAAAATATCTATCTCTTGAACTATTTTGTTACAAAACTATAAAAATAGATTGGTTTCACAAATAATTTTGACGAATATAGTTGTTTATCGAATAAAAATACTTTCCTTTGTGGCATGTGAACAACATAGTTTTCAGAAATTGCTCTTTTATCTCCGATGTAATATTCAACAAGTGAATTTATTTTGTAGTAATGGACCTTTCCAAGATTATTTGTTACAGTTTTTTTATTAATTATTTTATATCATTTTTGTATGAATATTTACATTGGTAACCTGAACTATCGGGTTAGAGAATCTGACTTACAGCAGGTTTTAGAAGAGTATGGAGTTGTAGAATCAGTAAAGTTGATCATTGATCGCGACACTAACAGATCAAAAGGTTTTGCATTCGCAGAATTTACAAATGAAAGCGAAGCAAGAAATGCAATCAATGAATTGAACGGTGCTGAATACGAAGGCCGTCAGATGGTTGTTAAAGAAGCTACTCCAAGACGTTGAGTTAGTTTTAACAAATAGTATAAGAGAAGGGGTACGGAAGTTAAACATCCGTATCCCTTTTTTTATTGCTAATAATTTCTTACGTTTGCTGCAAATTTTGAAATAAATGAAAACTCTTCCCTTGAAATCTGCCCGTCTGCTTCTGCCGGGTCTCTGCTTTCTGATTGCAAATCTATTTGTTGTATGTCCGGTCCGGGCACAAATTTCCGACCGGGTGTTTAAGTCGGACCATCGGATCGATCCGGAAAAGAAAGGGCAATTATCTGTCGAGCTGGATAATATAAGTTTCTTTAAAGATAATGAATATACCGGTTCGATTATGAAAGGATATTCTTTGCCGGGATTCTGGATACAACCGAAGGCTGTTTTTTATCCGCTGGGTAATATAAAACTTGAGTTGGGGGTGCATATGCTCCGTTATTGGGGGGCAAAGAAATATCCGAGCCTGGCTTATCAGGATATTGCCGAATGGAAAGGCGACCAGTATCAGCATGGTTTCCATGTCCTTCCTTTTTTTCGGGCGCAGATGGCTTTGTCCGATCATGTGAATATTGTTCTTGGCGATATTTATGGTGGTGCTAATCATAACCTGATCGAACCTTTATATAATCCGGAGTTGAACCTGACGGCTGATCCGGAAGCCGGACTTCAGTTGTTGTATGACTCCCGCAGGTTTGATCTGGATGTTTGGGTGAACTGGGAAAGTTTTATTTTCCGGGAAGATACGCATCAGGAGGCTTTTACTGTCGGGTTGTCGGGGCGTTATAAACTGAATGATCCGGATGCGCGTTTTCATTTTTATGCACCGGTGCAGGGATTGGCCCAACATCGGGGAGGGGAGATCGATACGATATTTACTAACTCTGTACAGACTTTGATGAATGGCGCTGTGGGAGTCGGTACGGTTTGGAACACAGGTAATCCGATATTCCGGAATGTAAATCTTGAATTTGATGTCGCTGGTTATTATCAGCAGGCCGGTAAGTTATGGCCATATGGCAGCGGCTCCGGTTTTTATGTTCGGGCATCTGCGGATATTTACGATTTTAGGGTGAAAACATCTTATTGGAACAGTAATAAATTCATCTCCATGTTCGGCAGTCCGTTTTATGGGGCGGTATCGACATCGGATGAAGATGTTTCTTTTGACGGGCAAAATATGGTTTATCTGGGGTTGGAATACTCAAAGAGTTTTGGGAAAGGTTTTTCCTTGGGGGTAGATGTGGATGTATATCAGCATCTGTCTGTCGATAAGTTTGGACCGGGTGCTGGTGAAGTCGGTAAATCCGGCAGCGCTACCAGTTTTTCGGCAGGGATTTATTTTCGGATCAATCCATCGTTCCTGATCAAGAAGTTTTAAAAGGAGAAAATACTGAAAGTAAATAAAGGTCTAATTTATATTAGACCTTTTTTCTTTCTGATAGGATTCAAGCAAAAATAGTGTTTTTGCTAATGACGGGAAAGTTGGTAGAACGACCGGGCGTTCCGGATTCCACTCCGGATCTTCCGTGATCATTGTGGATAAAGTTCCCGCATGCATGAGTACTGTCTGTGCATCTGTGATAGCCGTTATGATATGACGTTTTTCCGTAGGTAATAAAACGAAATACCCTTCATCGACTTCTACTACCGGGGTTGCCGTTTTCGAACAGATGAGAAGTTTGCCTGTAGTGACAAAAAGTAATATGTTTCCCATTTGTTCTGTGTCATATACTACTTCACCGGCTTTTACTTCTTTGCATTCAAATTGATTAATAAAATTCTTCATAAAAAATTGCTACTCGTTCAGCATTGCTTCAATCGGCCTGTTTGGCAGATATTGAAGCATACCGGTAGAGTATTCTATCTGATGTTTACCGTTTTCATCGGAGTAGATTACATAATATTCAATACCGGGAATATTTTTTGCCGCTTCGCGTGCTTTTTCCAGCCCCATCGCCATGAAGGCTGTCGCATAAGCATCGGCGGTGATACAATCTTCAGCTACAATTGTTGCGCTTAATATGCTTTGTTCGGATGGGTATCCGGTACGCGGGTCAATCGTATGAGCGTACTTTTTTCCATCTTTGACGTAGTAGTTACGGTAGTTGCCGGATGTGGCAACGCCTCCTTTTTTGCATAACTGGACTACTTCTTCTATATCGTTTTTTACTCCGGTTGAATCGTCTTCCGGTTTATTGATTCCTATGCGCCAGCATTTCCCGTTCTGGTTGACGCCTTTCATCGTTACTTCGCCACCAATTTCGACCATGTAATTTTCAATGCCTTCACGTTCAAGCAGACGTGCTATGACATCGCTTGCATATCCTTTGGCGATTGCGGAGCAATTCAGCAGGATGCGGGAATCGTCTTTTACGACTTTCCGTCCGTCCAGTCTGATTTTCTGATAACCGACAAATTGCTTGATACTGTCGATCATTTGAGGGGTCACACTGTCCATTTTGCTGAAACCGAATCCCCAGAGATTGACCAGAGGAGCACAGGTGATATCGAAAATGCCTTCCGAATGGTCGGACACTTCTTTCGCCCTGTTGAACACCTCGATGAACCAGTCATCTACTTCGACCGGCTCATTCCGGTTCACTTTTGATATGATAGAGTTCGGATTGAACGGGTTTAACGAAAGATTGAACTTTTGAAATTCGGCATCAATCTTTTTTGTCAGTATTTCAGAACCTTCATATTTAATATGATAGATAGTATGAAAAACGGAACCGCTTTCTTCGAAATATTGTTTCTGTTTTGTACAGGCAGTGAACATAAGTATCCATAAACCGGCCGCCAGAATGATCTTCTTGTACATCTCTTTAAATTTTAGCGCAGCAAAGATACTAAAATTTATTGTAATTCAATCAATGTCAGTTGTCAAGCCTTTTTGTTTTCCATATAAGCCCCTTTCATGGGAGATGCGCAGTTGCGTGTAAAAATATCCAGGATACCGCGGCTATGGCGGGATACAGGCTGTGTCCATTGTTTACGACGCTCCGACAGAATCCGGTCTATTTCCTCCGGTGATTGTTGGAAGCCGTTGGTTCCGATGATCTCGAGCTTACGGGCAGGTATGTCGATACGGATCAGGTCATTGTCTTCAACCAGGGCGATAGGACCGCCGTCGTATGCTTCCGGCGAGACGTGTCCGATGGCCGGGCCGCGGGTGGCTCCGGAAAAACGTCCGTCGGTAATGAGGGCAATGCTTTCTGCCAGTTCCGGGTCGGAGGCGATGGCTTCGGTCGTGTAAAACATTTCCGGCATTCCGCTGCCTTTCGGACCTTCGTAACGAATAAAGACAGCTTCTCCCGGATGGATATTTTTCTGCAATATAGCCTGCAATGCTTTTTCTTCGCTGTCGAATACACGGGCCGTCAATGTTGCCTGCATCAGGTTGGGGGAGATGGCGGCATGTTTGACAACGGCTCCTTCCGGGGCGAGATTCCCTTTTAATATGGCAATCGCTCCTTGTTTCCGGATCGGACTTTTAAACGGTTTGATAATGTCGCTGACTTTTACTCCAAGCGGGGACAAGTATTTGCGGCATCCTTCATAAAATCCGTTTGTGCGGAGTGTTTCAAGATTTTCTCCCAGGCTTTTTCCGGTTACTGTCCGGACGTCCAGGTTAAGCACGTCTTTCAGTTCTTCCATAATGGCGGGAACGCCGCCGGCATACCAGAAATATTCGCCCGGCCAGAATCCGCTTGGACGGATATTCAGTAAAAAAGGAATTTGGCGATGGATTTCATCAAATAATTCAGGCGGAAGGTCGATGCCTAGTTCATGCGCAATGGCCGGCAGATGTAGCAGGCTGTTGCTGGAGCCGGCTATCGCGGCATGCACCATGATAGCATTTCTGAAAGCGTCGATTGTCAGGATATCAGAAGGCAGTAACTCTTCTTTCCCTAATTCAACGGAACGCTGGCCGGCATACCGGGATATCTCTTTTATATAATGTACGTGCGTAGGGATCAAGGACGAACCCGGCAGTGCGATGCCTAGCGCTTCGGCCATTACCTGCATTGTCGAGGCTGTTCCCATAAATGAACAGGCTCCACAAGCCGGGCAGGCGTCTTTTTTATAAGCGAGGAATTGTTCTTCGCTTATCTCTTTCCGTTCGTATTGTGCACTGTATGTTCCGATTTGTTCTAAAGTCAGCAGGTTGGGACCGGCTTTCATAATACCTCCCGGCAGGAGCAGGGCCGGCATGTTCAGCCGGGCGATAGCCATCAGGTGGGCAGGGACCGATTTGTCGCAACTGGTAATGAATATTCCCGCATCGAAAGGCGTTGCTTTTACGTGTATCTCCATCATGGCTGCCATGATATCGCGGGATACGAGCGAATAGTTCATTCCGTCGTGGCCCTGTGCTTCGCCGTCGCAAATGTCAGTGACGTAGTAATTGGCAGCCCGTCCTCCGGCATCGCTGATACCTTTGCCGGCTTCTTCCACCAGCTTGTTCAGATGGGCACTCCCGGGGTGGCTGTGTCCGTAACTGCTCTCAACGATGATTTGCGGTTTGCTGAGATCTTCAATGCTCCAACCACTACCGAGGCGGAGTGAATCGAGTTCCGGTGCCAATTTACGTAATTCCTGACTTTTCATATATACTTATTTTATTAGCAGAAGAACAGGTGTTCTATCAATATTTTTGTTCCGATACCGATCAGTATCAGTCCGCCGATCAGGTCGAGTTTCAAATCCACCTTACGTCCGAAACGACTTCCGAAATAAACGCCTGAAACAGACATAAGGAATGTGATGATTCCGATCAGGGAAGCCTGGATGATGATATCCGATTTCAGGATAGCTAGCGAGATACCGATAGCCAGTGCGTCGATGCTTGTTGCTATGGACAGCCCGAACAATGTTTTGTTGCAGAGCGGATTTGTTTTGCAGTCCTCATCTTCTTCCTGCGTACTGTCGTATATCATTTTACCTCCCAAGTAAAGCAACAGGACGAAAGCGATCCAGTGGTCGAAGGCTGTAATGTATTTCTGGAATCCGACACCGGCCAGATAGCCCAGAACTGTCATTGTGGCCTGTGTGATACCCATAAAAGAGCCGATCTTAACCATATTGCATACGGTGCAATTCCGGATTACTGCTCCGCCGGTTACGGACACGGCCAAACTATCCATCGATAATCCGATGGCTAGTAACACTATTTCTATAATTGACATAAATTAAAAAGTTTCCACCCCGGGTGTACTCATATTTCTGATTCTATCTTATAGTTGTTTCTATTGGATGAATTCCTGGAAATCAACTCGCCGATGAATCCGGCTAAGAACATTTGCGTTCCGAGGATCATCGCAGTAAGCGATATATAGAAATATGGAGAGTTTGTTACCAACGGACGTAAATCGCCGGAGAACATGGAGATCAGTTTCATGCTTAATACGAATACCAATGCGATGAAACCGATAAAGAACATCACGCTTCCCCATAGACCGAAGAAATGCATCGGCTTTTTTCCGAATTTGGAAGTAAACCATAATGTGATCAAATCCAAATAGCCGTTGACAAAACGGTTCAGTCCGAATTTGGTTGTTCCGTATTTGCGCGCCTGATGCTGTACGACTTTTTCACCGATCTTATGGAAACCGGCAATCTTTGCCAGGTACGGAATATACCGGTGCATATCGTTGTACACTTCGATATTTTTGATAACGACATTTTTGTAAGCCTTCAGGCCGCAATTGAAATCGTGCAGGTTGTCTATGCCGGAGAATTTGCGGGCCGTGGCATTGAATAGCTTTGTCGGAATCGTCTTGGATAACGGGTCGTACCGTTTCTTTTTCCATCCTGAAACGAGGTCGTATCCGTCTTCCGTGATCATGCGGAAGAGTTCCGGGATTTCGTCCGGACTGTCCTGGAGGTCGGCATCCATGGTGATGACGACATCTCCCTGGGCACGCTCGAAACCGCAATGCAGTCCGGGTGATTTACCGTAATTGCGGCGGAACTTGATGGCTCTGATACAAGGATTCTTTTGCTGTAAGCCCTCGATCACTTCCCATGAATTGTCCGTACTGCCGTCGTTTACAAATATAATTTCGTAAGTAAAGTTATGTTCTTTCATCACCCGCTCTATCCATGCTTCCAGTTCCGGTAGAGACTCGGCTTCGTTGTACAACGGAATAACTACTGATATATCCATTATTTGTATTGTTTCTCCTTATTGTTCTTGTCTGATCGCACCGGTTTCATTGTTCCTGCACAGAATGGCTGCTACCGGTATCGAAAGTATAATACCATAAAATATATTATTGAAAACACCCTGAATAGCCATATGGATAGGGGTGAAATTGGTTTTTCCGATTGCTTCCATGACTTCGGTGCTTACCTGTGAGTCTTTCAGTACTTCGATCATTTGGTTCACGGAGTTTGCCAGAAAATCGACCGGAGCGATAAACTGGAAGAACACGAAATGTTCGAGGGCGACGATCAATGCGGCAAAAAAGTAAAGCATTGTGCCGAAGCGCCAGGCATGAAAGAAACTGATCTTTCCGCCGATGTCCTGTTTGTATCGTTTTGTCAGATAATAGGCGATGAACGGTACTGTCAGTGTAAGCACTATATATATAATGTTTAGGGCAGGAACCGTATTGCTGAAAATAAAGAACAGGTACTTGATCACCCAGAAAATTCCCATGGCTAAACCATAAGTCATCGCGCTTTTTAATAGTAGACCTTTATTTTCTTCCATTTGTGCTGCTGTTTTAAAGTTTCTATCAGCAAAATTAATCCTTTTGTTATAATATGCAATGTATAACAATAAAAAGAGGAAGTTTAACTGAATAAACTTCCTCATTTCTGAGCCTCTTGTCGGATTCGAACCAACGACCCCGAGATTACAAATCACGTGCTCTGGCCAACTGAGCTAAAGAGGCAGGTGGGTAAGCTTACTACATCGCGCCGCTACAACCAAGTACCCTTGCTGCGGTCAAGCCCTGGGGGATTCCGAGGGAGCATGCCGTGTAGGACTTACCCGGGTGCAAAAGTAGATATTATTTTTTACAATGCAAGCGTTTTTATGCATTACAGGTGATATTTGTTTCTAAGTGGCTGTAAACCTTTTCTTTTCAATATGGTTAAAAAATGTATAACCAAATTCTCTCTTCCGGGAATGTGACTTTTTATCATCGAGCCGTTGACTTTTTAATGATTTTCTATTTTGACAATTTGCTTCTCTTTTCTGTTTCCTGCTTAAAAATAGATACGTTAAAAAATATTACCCGGTTGGGTATTTTATTTTACCCGGTATATTAATCCGATTTACATGGTATACTACTATCATTTTGATAGTGCACTAACTGTTTTGATCGGGCGATTATCCGAACTTAAAACAATCATAGGATTTTTTTGACAGAATACTTTGCAGTATTGGCATAGTCTAAATATTCTTGTACATTTGTACCCTAATTCAAAAATCAAAAACACTAAGAACAATGGGTGGTTTTTTCGGAACTATTTCTAAATCGTCTTGTGCAACTGACTTATTTTACGGCACAGACTACAATTCTCACCTGGGAACCCGCAGAGGCGGTATGGCAACCCTACACGAAGGCGTCTTCAAACGCTCTATCCATAATCTGGAAAATTCTTATTTCCGTACTCGTTTTGAAAGTGAACTGGAGAAATTCCAGGGAAATTCAGGTATAGGTATCATCAGCGATACAGATCCTCAACCAATCTTTATTAACTCTCACTTAGGTAAATATGCTGTTGTGACCGTAGCAAAGGTGAACAATCTGGAGGAACTTCAGGTTGAACTGCTGGATAAAGGGTGTCACTTTTCTGAAATGAGTTCCGGCCAGATCAATCAGACTGAATTGATTTCATTACTGATCTCTCAGGGTAAGACGTTTGTTGAAGGTGTGGAAATTGTTTTTGAAAAGATAAAAGGTTCCTGCTCGATGCTTATTCTGACTGAGGAGGGCATTATTGCCGCCCGCGACAAATGGGGACGTACCCCGGTGCTGATCGGTAAGAAAGATGGTGCCTATGCAGCATCAAGCGAACCTTGTAGCTTCCCGAATCTGGGATATGAAATAGATTATAATGTAGGACCGGGCGAAGTGGTTATGCTTACGGCAGACAAGATGACGCAGTTGCGTAAGCCGAATAAGAAAATGCAGGTTTGTTCTTTCTTATGGGTGTACTATGGTTATCCGGTCTCTGAATATGAAGGGGTGAATGTGGATGCATCCCGCTATGCGAGTGGTATGGCTATGGCGAAGAAGGATGAGGTGGATGCTGATTTCGTATCGGGTATCCCTGACTCCGGTATTGGTATGGCGTTGGGATATGCTGAAGGTAAAGGGATTCCTTACCGTCGTGCTATCGTTAAATATACGCCGACATGGCCTCGTAGCTTTACCCCGGCCAATCAGTCTGTGCGTGACCTGGTTGCTAAAATGAAACTGATCCCGAACCGTGCCCTTCTGAAAGGGAAACGGGTGATTTTCTGTGACGATTCGATTGTTCGCGGAACACAGCTTCGCGATAATGTAAATATATTATATGGATATGGAGCGAAAGAGGTGCATATGAGAATCGGATGTCCTCCCATCCTGCATGCTTGTCCGTTTGTCGGTTTCTCTGCATCCAAGTCCCACCTGGAGCTGATTGCCCGCCGGATTGTCAAGGAACTGGAAGGGGATGATGCAAAAGATCTGGATAAATATGCTACAACAGGTACCGAGCAATATAATATGTTGGTGGAACGTATCCGTGAGCAGCTGAATATCACTACACTTAAATTCAATACAGTAGAAGACCTGATCGCTTCGATCGGCCTGCCGAAGGAATGTGTTTGTACACATTGTTATAATGGCAATGGCTGTTTTTAAGAGGGGAGCCAGGTACAACCGGTCAATAATCGGATAGTTCATATCTGATAAAAAGAGAAATAATTACAAAACAATCGTTGGGTAATTATTTCTCTTTATTATTTTGTTATTCGTCGCTCTTTACCTACTTTTATGCTTTAAATATAAAAGTATACCTTATGACAGTATTAGATAGATTTTTAAAGTATGTAACGTTTGAAACACAATCGAGTGAAGAGACCGGGACGACACCAAGTACTCCGGGACAGCGGGTGTTTGCAGAAGAATTGGTAAAGGAACTGGAAGAAATCGGTCTGGAAGACATTACGCTGGATGAAAACAGTTATCTGATGGCAACACTTCCGGCAAATACCGGTAAGAAGATTCCGGCTATCGGCTTTATCGCTCATCTGGATACCAGTCCGGATATGTCGGGAAAAGATGTGACTCCACGGATTGTAAATTATAAAGGCGGAGATATCGTCTTGTGCGCTGAAGAGAATGTAGTTCTTTCTCCCCAGATGTTTCCTGAACTGAATGATTATAAAGACCAGGATATTATCGTAACCAACGGTAAGACCTTGCTGGGAGCCGACGATAAAGGCGGTGTGGCAGCCATCATCGCTGCTATGAAATATCTGAAGGATCACCCGGAAATCGAACATGGCAAGATACGTATCGGTTTTACCCCGGACGAGGAGATCGGGGAAGGGGCCAACCATTTTGACGTGGAGAAATTCGGCTGTGAATGGGCTTATACGATCGACGGCGGACAGATCGGCGAACTGGAATATGAAAACTTCAATGCGGCAGTAGCCAAAATAACTTTTAAAGGCCTGAACGTTCATCCGGGTTATGCGAAGAACAAGATGTTGAATGCTTCGTTGCTGGCTATCGAGTTCGCTTCGTGGCTGCCGGCTTCACAACGTCCGGAACATACGCAGGGGTACGAAGGTTTCTATCATCTGACCAATATGTCGGGTACGGTAGAGGAAGCCTCTTTGTCCTATATCATCCGCGACCATGTGCGCACTTTGTTCGAAGAAAAGAAAGCACAGTTGAAGATGTGGGTAAAACGTATGAACGAAATCCATCCGGGCAGTACGACGCTGGAACTTCGCGACCAATATTATAATATGCGTGAAGTGGTTGAGCCGAAAAAGTATATCGTAGACCTGGCCTTTGAGGCAATGGAAGCTGCCGGTGTTAAACCGCTGGTTAAACCGATTCGCGGCGGAACGGATGGCGCCCGTTTGTCATTTATGGGATTACCCTGCCCGAATATATTTGCCGGCGGGTTGAACTTCCACGGACGTTATGAGTTCCTTCCGGTCAACTCATTGGAAAAGAGTATGCAAACAATTATAAAAATAACCGAGCTTCTGGCTCAAAAATCTTAAACGTAATAATAACATGAAAACGACTCCGTTTACCGATGTACATATCGCATTGGGAGCAAAAATGCATGAATTTGCAGGTTATAATATGCCGATCGAATATACCGGCATAATCGATGAACACATGACCGTTGTGAATGGTGTAGGTGTATTCGATGTATCTCATATGGGAGAGTTTTGGGTAAAAGGCCCGAATGCGCTGGCTTTTATCCAGGGTATCACTTCCAATGATGCATCTGTTTTGCCTTTGGGCAAGGCGCAATATACTTGCTTCCCGAATGATAAAGGTGGTATTGTGGATGACCTGCTGGTTTATCACTATGAACCGGAAAAATATCTGTTGGTCGTAAATGCAGGAAATATTGCAAAAGACTGGGATTGGTGTGTCAGTCACAACACAGTGGGAGCAGAGCTTGAAAATTCTTCCGACCGTACTGCCCAGCTGGCTATCCAGGGACCGAAAGCAACTGAAGTGCTGCAACGCCTGACTCCGGTCGATCTTTCGTCTATTCCTTATTATTCTTTTGTGACCGGAGAGTTTGCCGGTTGTAAGAATGTAATCATTTCCAATACGGGTTATACCGGTGCAGGTGGTTTCGAATTGTATTTCTATCCGGATGATGCAATGACTATCTGGAATGCAATCTTTGAAGCCGGCAAACCGGAAGGTATCAAGCCGATTGGTTTAGGTGCCCGCGACACACTTCGCCTGGAAATGGGATTCTGCCTGTATGGCAATGATCTGGATGATACGACTTCTCCGATCGAAGCCGGATTGGGTTGGATCACTAAGTTTGCGGACGGGAAAGAATTTACAAACCGTGCAGAACTGGAACGCCAGAAGAAAGAAGGTGTTACCCGTAAGTTGTGTGCGTTTGAGTTGGTAGACAAGGGTATTCCCCGCCATGGTTATGAAATCGTGGATGCTGAGGATCAGGTCATCGGTGTTGTAACATCCGGAACGATGTCGCCGGTGTTGAAGAAAGGTATCGGTATGGGATATGTGAAGCCCGAATATGCAAAAGCCGGCTCAGAATTCTTTGTGAAAGTACGTAACAGAAACTTGAAAGCCCTGGTGGTGAAAGCTCCGTTCAGAAAATAAGATTTCCGATCATAAGGATTAATAAAAGAGAGCCTCGTTCGTCATAGGATGAAGCTCTTTTTTATTAAGAAGATACTAAAATGAGAGACCTTGATATTGAGGGATTGTGCAAATACCAATATTTGATGGATATAAATCTAAAAAACATATCTGGTGTATTATTTTTCTTATCTTTGAAAAAAAATTGAGAAACATCTTTTGATTCTCAATCTATTTTGACGTAAGGGCTAAAATAATACAAGTATGAAATACAGATATTGCCTGAAAAATTATTTCTTAATAATAATTTTTTTAATAATGACATCTTTTCATTCTATGGCTTCTCAGAATGAAGGGGAAAACAAGTATGTACTCATTATCAACTCTTATACAGAGTCTACTCCCTGGAGCCGTATTTTCACAGCGCCGATCTATGAACAAATGGCTATTGGTAATGAGAAATGGACAGTCTATACTGAAAACATGGATGTAATGTTGATGAAAACAGAGGCTGATGTCGAAAATTTTATAACTTATTTATCTCAGAAATATACAGAAGCTCCTCCCTCTTTGGTTATTTTATTAGGTAATAGTTCTTATGCGTTACTGCGAGATGAATTAAAACACCGCTGGGGTAAAGATATTCCGTTTCTGGTTTGTGCAGAGAATGATTTTATAGCTCCCCGTGAATATTATTTGTCTAAAGAAGCTTGTCCGGAAGATTTGCAGGTTAAATTTTCGGAGATGGTAAAAACATTCCATAATCTGACTATTCTGCATGTTCCTGGATATATTTCTGAAACCATTGCGCTGATGAAGAAACTGAAACCTGATATGAACCGGCTCGTATTCCTGGCTGATAAGCGTTATGTCAGTGCGCAGAATAAGAGTTTCGTCCAACAGGTCATGGAAAGTGATTTCCCGGATGTCAAACTGGAACTGATCACTGCCGGAGAGACCAGTACGGATAAACTTATAACGATATTGGGAAATGTGGATAAGCGGACGTGTATTTTATATTATTCATGGATTCTTTTGAACCAGCAGGGAAATCGTACGATTATCAGTTCCGATACTTACCGGATGCTTAGTTCTTACACGGATGTTCCGATCTTTACCTTGAATGACATGGATATTGTAGAAAATGGAATGGTTGGAGGTTTTTTCTATCCGGCAGCTAATATCTCCAGCATGTTGGTTACGGCAGTCACTAATATACTGAAAGGGGAAAGAATGCATGCCATTATTACTCCCGGGCGGCCATGCCCTGTGTTGAATTATCCCATTCTGGAACAAAAGCATATTCCGGATTCTGATTTATCTTCCGGTACCCTTCTTTATATGAAGCCTCCGACATTCTGGGAGCAATATCATACTCATGTTTTTGCAGGCAGTGGGGGCCTTTTTGTCTTTATTGCGTTTCTATGTTTCCGGATTAAATCCTTGAACAGGCAACGGACATTCCAGGCAAAAGAAATCGCTTTTATGAAAAATTATAGCCGGTTGATTAACAGTATGCCTATTTCTTATATGAAACAGCGTATATTATATAAGGAAGGTAAAGCTACCGATTATATGATTATCGAAGTTAATCCTGAATTTGAACATCTATTCGATAAGAAAGAAGTTTTCATCAACAAGAAAGGCTCGGAATTGTCTCATTCCCGTCTGACACAGTATATGCAGACCTGCTCTTTTGTTTTAATGCAGAACAAGAAGATTAGTGTTCAATATTACCATGAACCGTCCGACCGTTATTTGAATGTTCTGATAATTTCATCCTGCACATCGGATTGTATCGATATCTTCATGTCAGACGTAACGGAGGTGGTTAAGACACAGCAGGTATTGCGCACTGTAAATAAAAAGTTATCCATGTCCCTGAATGTGGCAAATGTTATTCCCTGGAAATGGGATTTGGTCCGGCAGACTATCCTTTGCGATGTGAATACGGCAGTGAGTGCGAGTTTCTCTGGGTTGTTCGATGAAAATCAGCTGACAGTTCCGGCTGACCAATATTTTGCGAAGATATACAAGGAGGACCGGGGAAAAGTGGAAAAGGCCTATGAAGCACTTATACAGGGACACGTCGATAAAGTAAAAGAAGAATATCGCATTTATCATCCGGAAAAGGGAGTGCATGAACTGGAATGGGTTGAGACTTATGCCACAATAGAAAAAAGAGATGACGATGGAAAGCCGATAGCTCTGATAGGTTCCCTGATGACTATTACCGATCGTAAGAAAGCAGAATCAGAATTGATGGAAGCCAAGAATAAAGCGGAAGAATCCAACAGGCTGAAATCTGCATTCTTAGCCAATATGAGTCATGAAATACGTACTCCGTTGAATGCAATTGTCGGCTTTTCCAATATCCTTGCTATGGCGGATGATGTGGACGAGAAGGAAGAATATGTTCAGATTATTGAAAACAATAATACCTTGTTGTTGCAACTTATTAATGATATTCTGGATTTATCGAAGATAGAGGCCGGTACGTTGGATTTTGTTTATTCGGATGCCAACATAAATGGCATACTTCGCGAATTGGAAATGTCGATGCAGAGCCGTATAACGAATAATGTAAAATTGATTTTCGAACAAAAACAAGGGGACTGTTTCGTTTCTATAGTGAAGAACCGGTTTATGCAAGTTATTATAAACCTAATAACCAACGCCATCAAGTTTACGGAAGAAGGTAGCATCCGTTTCGGATACTTCATTCAAAGTAACAATATGTTGAGCATTTATGTGGCTGATACGGGATGTGGTATCCCGCCGGAGAAACAAAAAAGCATATTCGAACGTTTTGTCAAATTGAATGCTTTTGCCCAGGGAACAGGGCTGGGACTTTCTATTTGTCGGATGATTGTTGAACATTTGGGGGGTGAAATGTGGCTTGAATCGGAGGAAGGAAAGGGAACAACGTTCTGGTTTACTTTTCCTTATGAACCTGCCGTTATGCAAGAACGGGAAGAAGGTAACTTCGAGAAAAAACGGATAGAAAAAGAAAACCTGAAGGTACTTATAGCCGAAGACAATGCCGGGAATTTCAAACTGTTCGAATCTATCCTGAAACAGGATTATACGATTGTTCATGCCTGGAACGGTAAAGAGGCCATTGAACTGTTCAGAAAACATCGGCCTCATATTATTCTTATGGACATCAATATGCCGGAAATGAACGGGTACGAAGCCACTGAAGAAATTCGTAAAATCTCTCCTGAAGTTCCAATTATTGCCGTGACGGCTTATGCTTTTGCTTCAGATGAAGACCGGATCATGAACAGTGGTTTCGATGCTTATGCTTCCAAGCCATTAAATGCACAGGTGTTAAAACGTCAGATGGGGGATTTGTTGAAAAAAAGAGTACTTCTGATATGATATAATGTATATCTTTGCACCGAAAATATAAAGATAGGTCTCATGTTGAACTTTCTGAAGAACTGGACATTGCCTGTTGCAATGCTGACCGGTGTATTAGGTTATTTGATGTTTGCCAACTTCACCTTTCTGGAGCCGACAAAACCGTTTATGAATACGCTTGTTGCGTATCTTACTCCTTTCTTGATTTTTGGTCAGTTATTACTTACTTTTTGTAAAGTGGATTGGCGGGAGTTGATGCCGTCTCCGTGGCACGGATGGTTGTTGCTGTTTCAGATTGTTTCTTCATGTGCCCTGGCTGCCCTGTTGATTTTTGTTCCTATGGGAGGTTCCTATCGGGAGGTTTTTGAGGCAGCGATGGTTTGCCTGATCTGTCCGACGGCGACAGCGGCGGCAGTTATTACGGGTAAGTTGGGCGGGAGTGCCTCCAGTCTGACTACTTATACCCTGTTATCGAATATTCTGGCGGCGGTAGCTGTGCCATTGATCTTTCCTTTGGTCGAGCCTCATACGGACGTTACTTTCTTCACCGCTTTTCTGAAGATTTTGAGTAAAGTGTTTCCGTTGTTGCTTTTCCCGTTTTTTCTGGCATTGTTTTTCCGGTATTGCCTTCCGAAGATACATCATTTTTTGTTAGGTTTCCATGACCTGGCTTTTTATATGTGGGGGATGGCGCTGGCCATCGTAACGGCTCAGACCGTGAAATCGCTTGCCCATAGTACGATTCCGGTAGAGGTCGAGATATTGATCGCATTGGCTGGTTTTATTACTTGCGCCCTGCAATTCTTTCTCGGAAAACGGATCGGAACTATTTATAAAGATCGTATCAGTGCCGGTCAGGCCCTGGGACAAAAGAATACGGTGCTCGCCATCTGGATGTCTTATACTTATCTCGACCCGGTTTCTTCGGTCGGTCCGGGTTCTTATGTGTTGTGGCAGAACATCATCAACAGCTGTCAGTTGTGGAAAAAGAGAAAAAATGAGATAAAATATTAAATATAAGATATTGGTATTTAGTATTTTATGTTTATTGAGTGTAATTTCCTTTATTTTCCTTGTTTTCTTGTTTAGTCTAATAAATGCCTTTATTTTGTTACTATTTTGTTACCCGTATTCATTGGAGTAACAAAACAAATCGCTATATTTGTATCGGTAACAAAATAAGAACATAATTATGGCGAAGAAAAAACAAGAAGTTAAATTGAAAGAACCTGTAAGGATTAGATTCAAGCAGCTTGCCAATGGCAACCAGTCTATTTATTTGGACTATTATACAGGTGATGTTATTAGAAAAGAAAATTATGTTGGCGGTAAACGGCAATATGAATTTTTGAAGTTGTACCTTATACCCGAAAAAACGAGGGAGGATAAGGCGAAGAACGAAGCTACATTGGCTCTTGCAAAAGCGATTCAGAGTAAGAGGATAGTGGAGTTACAAAATGATGCACACGGTTTTCAGAACACCAACAAGTCAAAAGCGAATGTGATTGATTATTTAATGAACATGAGAAGCCAATCTAAAGAACGTGGCAGCTTGAACTATGAAAAGACTGTTGGTAATACCATCCGTGAACTAAAGTTGTTCAGAGGGGATTACATAGCTTTTCGTGATATAGATAAGGACTTCTTAAATAGCTTTGTGGATTTCTTGAAACAAGCGAAGAAAGCAAGCAAGTTTGGTTTGTTAAAGGCTGGGGGTGTATTAAGTAATAATTCCGTTATTGCTTACTATGGGGTGCTGCGTACCGCTATAAATAGAGCCTATAAAGAGGGGATTATTACGGTCAATCCAACGAAAGAGTTTGATTTTGCCAGTAAGGTAAAAGCGGAAGTCAGCCGCAGGGAGTATTTGACAATAGAGGAATTGAAGCGGCTTATCGGGACAGAGTGCAAGTATGAGATAATGAAACAAGCCTTTCTTTTCAGTTGTTTGTGTGGGCTGCGTGTAAGCGATATAAGAAAATTGAAGTGGAACGATTTGCAGAAAAGCGGTGAAAGAATAAGAATTGAAATAAAGATGCAGAAAACAAAAGAACCGCTTTATCTGCCTATATCCGATGAAGCGTTAAAGTGGTTGCCGCAACAAAATGAAGCAAAAGGCGATGATTTGATTTTTCCTTTGACGCATGAGGGAACTATAAATAAAATACTTCAAAAATGGGCGAAAGACGCAGGGATTATTAAGCATATCTCGTTTCACGTAAGCCGGCATACCCATGCTACCATGATGCTTACATTGGGGGCTGACTTGTACACAGTTAGCAAATTGTTAGGACATAAAAATATTGCCACAACTCAAATTTATGCGAAGATTGTCGATAAGAAAAAAGAAGAAGCTATAAGTTTGATACCGAATTTGACGGACTGATTTAAAAAGAAAGTATGGTTATATCACAGTTACCGTACTTTCTTTCTTTTTTTGTCTTTGTTTAGCCGGAAAAATATATCTTTGTTTCTACTAACTGAAACATAGATTATTATGACAGAAGAAGAACTGAAAATAAAATTCGACCATATACAAGGTATATTCAATCGCTGTATCAATCATGCCAGCCAAGTTATGATAGATAATATTGCCTCTAAGTCCTTATATTTCGACGCAGAACAGGCTGATAAACTGGAACAGCAAGAATATGTTCGTACCACTGATGAGTTGGTGCAGTTATATATTCGTTATTCTGTGTTGAATGATATTCAATATTTTTATTCTGTATCTGATTTCTTTTGGGAAAGCGGTTTTTATGAATCCTTGAAATCCGATGAGAAAAGAAAATACATGTCGTTTAATCCTCTTTCATTTGATTATTCCCGGTATGAGCAAGATAATACGGTTTATGATGAAGAACTGCCTTATTTTTCTGTAATAGTTAAAACTGTTGTATTGGAAAAATATTCTGCGTACTTGCGAAAAAAGAAAGAAAGTAAGGTGCAAGCGGAAATGCAGCCACAACAGAAAGAGCCGCAACCAATTCAAGATAAATGCCAAGAGCCTAAAATTATCTCCCATATTGCTGAAACAGAAAATCCGTTTAAGTCTATTTTAAACGACAGACAAATAGCATTGTTGGTGGATTGTATCAATGAAGTGGAAATTTTCAATGCTCCTATGACTTTTGAAGATTTGAAAGCAATACTTTCCTGTAAGCCAAAAGTTATATTTAGGTCTAATAACAACAGGCAGGTAGCTTTTCTTTTTTCGGAATTAAGCAATCGTGGTTTGATAACACCTAACTGGCAATCTGTTATAGCAAAGAATAAGTTGTTTGTTACGAAGAATATAAAGAAAGATAAATATCTGAATCAAGGTGATTTAGCCACAGCCGCCAATTATGTAAAAGGGGTGGAACATGAAAAAGATTATGTAACCATCAGCAATTATATCAAACAACTGAAAAAACTTTAAGAATAGGTTAATACCTCAAACATAGCTTAATCCACTATCAAGCTATTCCTCAATACTTTTGCCCCCGTAATCGATTACAAGAAACTGGAGGGCATGCACTCCATATTGTCTAACGCAAATACTTTTGTTATATGGAAACAAGTATTGAGAAGCGAGTTGCAGAACTCGAAAATTTAGTGTTCCTTTCAAAGAATGTGCTTAGTTTTGATGAAGCGAGCAAGTTCTTGAACCTTTCAAAAAGTTACCTGTACAAGCTGACTTCGGGTAACTTGATACCCCATTACAAGCCGCAGGGCAAAATGCTTTATTTTGAGAAAGCGGAATTAGAAGCGTGGTTGCGTCAGAACCCGGTGAAGACGCAGGCGCAGATAGAGCAGGAAGCGCAGAAATATATCCTTAACCGTCCCTTAAAGAAATAGCGGCTATGGAAAATAGAAAAGCGACAGAAGCCGGGCAGGATGTCACCATGCAGAAAGAGGATTTTGCAGCCCTTTGGAAAACCATCCATCTAAAGGTGACGGACACTTACGAAGTGCCGCCCGAAATACTCTGGGTGAACGGCTCTACCATTGGCACGCTGGGTAATTTCAGCGCATCCACAGGAAAAGCCAAGAGCAAAAAGACATTCAACATTTCCGCCATCGTTGCGGCAGCGTTGAAGAATGACGAGGTACTGAAGTATTCGGCATATCTGCCACCGAACAAGCGGAAAATCCTCTATGTAGATACCGAGCAGAGCAAATACCATTGCCATAAGGTCATGGAGCGTATTTTGCGACTTGCCGGACTGCCTACCGACAAGGACAGGGACGATTTTGTTTTCATCGTGCTAAGGGAGCAGACCCCCGACAAGCGGAAACAGATTATCGGCTATATGCTTGAAAATATGCCCGATGTGGGGTTGCTCATCATTGACGGAATCCGTGACTTGATGTATGACATCAACAGCCCCAGCGAATCAACCGACCTAATCAACCTCTTGATGCGCTGGTCAAGCGGATATAACCTGCATATCCACACTGTACTGCATTTGAATAAGGGGGATGACAACACAAGGGGGCATATCGGTACGGAACTGAACAACAAGGCTGAAACCGTCCTGCAAATCACGAAAAGCCAGCAGGACGGCAACATAAGCGAGGTAAAGGCGATGCACATACGTGACCGGGAATTTGACCCGTTCGCATTCCGTATCAATGACAACGCTTTACCCGAAATCGTGGATGATTATGTATTCCAACAACCTAAGCAGGACAGGAACTTTTCGCTTGCGGAACTGACTGAACGGCAACACCGGGAAGCGTTGGAGAACGGTTTCGGCAAGCAGGTGGTACAAGGCTATTCCAATGTCATAGCGGCATTGAAACAGGGTTATGCGAGTATCGGTTACGAGCGTGGACGCAATGTTCTTGTGTCGCTTAACAAGTTTCTTGTGAACAAGCGCATGATTGTGAAAGAGGGCAAGGGCTACCGCTATAATCCCGATTTCCATTATTAAAAGTCAGTTTGGTTTAGTCCGGGTGTATATACAAGAGGAACGGACTTACTATTTCCCTGTATCGGAACAGGCAGGTTTAGTATGGTACGGGTGTATATATAACGGACTAAACAGGACTGGCGCACTTTTCAACTATTTTTTTTATCCCCAAAAAAGAAAATGTTATGAACATCGAAGATGTGAAACAAATACCCATCGCAGACTATCTGCACAGTTTAGGTTACTCTCCTGTCAAGCAGCAGGGTAACGGTTTATGGTACAAATCACCGTTAAGGGAGGAACACGAACCGTCTTTCAAGGTGAACACTGACCGCAACCTTTGGTATGACTTTGGCGCAGGCAAGGGCGGTAACATCATCGCACTGGCAAAGGAACTCTATTGTTCCGACAGCCTGCCATACCTTTTAAACCGGATAGCGGAACAGACACCGCACGTCCGTCCGGTCAGTTTTTCTTTTCCCCAGCGTAGGACAGAACCGAGCTTCCAGCATTTGGAAGTCCGTGACCTTACCCATCCGGCATTGCTCCGTTACTTGCAGGGACGGGGTATCAATGTCGAACTGGCAAAAAGAGAATGTAAGGAACTCCATTTTACCAATAATGGCAGACCGTTCTTTGCTATCGGTTTCCCGAACATGGCAGGAGGTTACGAGGTTCGCAATTCCTTTTTCAAAGGCTGCATCGCCCCGAAAGACATCACCCATATACGGCAGCAGGGAGAGCCGAGGGAGAAGTGTTTGGTGTTCGAGGGTTTCATGGACTACCTCTCTTTCCTTACGCTCCGCATGAGGAACTGTCCGACCATACCCGACCTTGACAGGCAGGATTATGCCATTCTTAACTCTACCGCCAATGTGTCGAAAGCCATTGACGTGCTGTACCCGTATGAACGCATCCACTGTATGCTTGACAATGACAAGGCTGGATATGAAGCGACACGGGCTATCGAATTGGAATACCCCTACCGTGTGCGTGACTTCTCGCACAATTATAGGGGATATTCGGACTTGAACGATTATCTGTGCGGCAGGAAGCAGGAACAGAAAAACGCAGCCAGCCAAGTGCAGGAAACGAAGCAGGAAACCGGACAACGTGCCGCCCCAAGACAAAAGAGAGGCAGGGGCATTTAATCCGGCAGGACTACCAACGGCTGGCGGTTTATTTGGAGAGCAAGGTTATGTTTCGGTAAACCGAAACTACCTTGCTTTGCTCACCGCAAAGAAAATTTCTCCCGTTGGTCGCAATTTTTAAGATACCATTTAAATGTAAAAACCTATGACGAATATAAAGGATAAGCCGGGGGGACGTCCGGCAAAGAAACGGATAGAGAAGCAGCAACGGGTTGTCAGTACGAAACTGACCGAGTTGCAGTATTACGCCATCAGAAAGCGAGCCGGGGAAGCTGGGTTACGTGTCAGTGAGTATGTAAGGCAGGCGGTTGTTTCGGTAGAGGTCATACCCCGGCTGAACAGGCAGGATGCGGACACCATCCGCAAACTGGCAGGGGAAGCCAACAACATCAACCAGTTGGCGCACCGGGCGAATGCCGGAGGTTTCGCACTGGTGGCGGTGGAACTGGTGAAGCTCAAAAACCGGATTATTGAAATCATAAACCATTTGTCAGATGATTGGAAAAATAAAAAAAGGAAGCGGGTTTAAGGGCTGTGTGAACTATGTGCTTGGCAAGGAGCAGGCGGTTTTGCTTCATGCGGACGGGGTTCTGACTGAAAGCCGGGGAGATATAATCCACAGCTTCTGTATGCAGACCGGGATGAATCCCGACTTGAAAAAGCCTGTCGGACATATTGCGTTGAGTTATTCGGCAGTGGATGCGCCCAAATTGACAGATGGGAAGATGGTACAGCTTGCGCAGGAGTATATGCGTGAAATGAAAATCACCGATACGCAGTATATCATCGTGCGCCATCAAGACCGGGAACACCCACATGTGCATATCGTGTTCAACCGCATAGACAATAACGGCAAGACCATTTCGGACAGGAACGACATGTATCGTAACGAACAGGTATGCAAGAAGCTGAAAGCCAAACACGGGCTTTATTTCGCCGAGGGAAAAGAGCAGGTGAAGCAGCACCGATTGAAAGAGCCGGACAAATCAAAATACGAGATTTACACGGCTGTGAAAAATGAAATCGGCAAATCCCGTAACTGGCAGCAGTTGCAGCACAGGTTAGCGGAAAAGGGTATCACTATCCAGTTCAAACGAAAGGGACAGACTGACGAGATACAGGGCATATCCTTTTCCAAAGGCGAATACACGTTCAAGGGGTCGGAGATAGACCGCAGTTTCAGTTTTTCCAAACTGGATAAATGTTTCGGGGATGCAGGAATGAATGTTGCCGAAAGCCAACGGCAAACAACTTTCGCACCCGTTCGGGAACAAGCACCTGCACCGGACAAGGCTGACAGTCCGTTGATAACAGGTTCACTCGGTCTGTTTTCTGCTTCTTCTCCCCCAGTGGATGAAGAACCTAATTTTAATTTGAGAAAGAAGAAGAAAAAGAAAAAACAACTTAAACAGTAAAGACATGGAAGATAATTTGATTTTAGAGGGGCTTCTCTCTATGGTTACGGAACTGAAAGAGAAGCAGGAAGCACAGGCAACGCCAGCCAGTCGGGAGGAAACTCTCGAACGGCTGGGAGCAATCGAACAAGCGTTGTCGGAACTGCACAGTAATTCGGCTGTTCCCGAAGAAAAGTTGCGGGTTATTCAAAGCCAACTTGACGACATAAGGAGCAGGATGCAAGGTCAGCAGAAGAACATAGAGGACACCAAGAAAATAACATTGGAAACCTACCGTTGTTTCAAGGTAATGATTGATACTTTGGGCTCTTGCAAGACGGATAAAGAGGAAGCTACGCCCTTACCGTTCTATCAACGGATTTACAACAAGGTCGCTTCTTGGATTCGTCCGGGATTGTTTGTTTTTTCGGCAGTGCTGGTCGTCTGTTCCGTTTCCATATTCTTGAATGTCCGTTTGGCTGAACGTATGCAGCAGTTGCAGGACAACGATATGAAATACCGCTATTTGCTGATGCAAGGACAGGCAGACGGGGAAACTTTTGATATGCTGGAAAACAAGTTCAAGTGGCAACGGGATAACGGTTTTATCCGAAGTTTGACCGATTCAGTGATGGATTTTGAATATCGCATCCAAAAGCAGGCGGAAGCACTGGAACGTGCAAGGCTGTTGAATGAGCAAGCCGAACAGCTAAAGAAAGAAGCCGATAAGTTGGGTAAGCCATAAACGGGGAAAGTCGGAACAGATGAAGTACATTCACCGTTCCGGCTTTTCAGATTCACTTCTTTTTCTTCGTACAGTGTTCTTTCTCGAACTGGCGTAGCGTGGTGACGCTGAACCGTTCTTTAATAAACTCCCGGACATCGGAAGCCTTGTAATACACTTTTCCGCTGATAGTGAAGTAAGGCAGCGCACCGATAGCCCGGTAGCGTTGCAGAGTTTTGATACTTACTTTGAATAATAAACACAAGTCTTGATTATCCAATAGGTTGTCATCTTCGGGTAGTACCTTGTCCGCATTGCGTAGTACCCGTACATCCTTGCAGAGTTCTTCCAGCTTGGCGTACAGCTTCTGCATCCATACGCTGAAATCGTCATTGTCTATATACATGATTGCTTCATTTTTCTGATTATACATTCTTGTCTGTCAATCAATTGATGAAGCAAAGTTCAAAAAATAGGCGCAAAGAAATTACGGGGGAACTAATGGAATCCCCTATAAATAAATCATAAGTCACTGATTATCTATATCCTTTCTTGTCATGTTCCTTTTTGATAAGTTCTACCAATCCATTAAGAAACCCGGTCAGTTTGCCCGGCTTTCGTTTTATCACGTCCTCATGTTTTTGGTAACAGTCGCCTATCTTGATGTTGAACAGCCATTCAAAGGCTTTCGCCAAGTCCACCAAGTAGGCGGGCTTGCCGTTCTGATACACGATGTTTTTGGAGAGGAACAGACCGCTTACCATTTCCATGATGTTGATAAGGGTTGTCTTGTCTGCGAGATAGAGAGGGGAAAGGGGCTGTTTGTTGATACGTTGCTGTAGCTGTTCCGGGTATTTGATGCGCCACTCGATAAGGCGTATTTCAGTGTTCAAAAGTCCTATCGCTTCATCAATTAGATGCAGATGGGGCATTTTTTTCTTGCTCAAACCGTACACGATACGATTTAAGACGGTGCAAACCAAAGGAAAAATAACGTAGTAAAACGTTGTAATCCTGCTCATTGATACTAAAATTGGCTACATGGGTCGCCAATTCTTCGATAGCTTCTGCAAATTCAGATGCAGACACTTTACGTTGTGAGCATTCCGACAATAAGCGGAAAAATCTTTGGTCGAATATTTTTTTCATTGAGTCGATTAAAAATACTATTTGACAGCAATCAAATAGAAATGTTATTGATAATATTTTTAACTTCATATTTTAAAGAATCTGGTCTTATTATAGTTGCACTATCTGCAAAAGACAGATACCAATGTGCAAACTTACTGATTGAAAATGTTAGAAAATGAAGTTCAAACATATCCCCTATCTCTTTCTCAGATGTTAATCCGTAATAATATTTATCATCATTCATTATGGAGGTTTTATTCTTTTCTATTCTTATAACGATTTCATGTAATTTTTCTTTATCATAAAACTCGCGTATGAATTTTTCCAAAGGAGGATGCTCCCGTGATTGTAATTCATTAAGAATGTGCATTTTTTGAATTCTATCTATCCGAAATGTAAGATAGATTTCTTTGGGAAGATAAAAGCCTATTAGATACCAGTTAGTTCTCGAAAAGAAAATTCCAACAGCTTCAATCTTTCGTTCTGAAACACTTAACGCATTACTTCCCAAATAAGATATTTCAATAATTCTTTTTTGGTATATACTTTGTAAAATAAGTAAAAGAATATCAGGTTTATAGGTAGATGATTTATAAGTATCCAATACAGACATGCACTTTTCCATTGTTTCTAACATATTTTTGTCTGCAAAACGCATGACAGACCTAATCTTTTCTATTCCAGACTTATAATGTTCGTTGCTATTTGAATCAGTTAGTTCATGTACTAATTTCTCTGCAATCAAAAAGGACAAAGCCTCTTTTTGAGTAAACATTAGAGGAGATAATTTGAATCCTTCTGCAAGTGAATAACCAATACCGGGATTTCCTATGATAGGAATGCCTGCCTCTTCCAATGTTCTTATATCTCGATATACAGTGCGAATGCTTATATTAAAACGTTCTGAAATTTGCTGTGCTTTCACTAACGAGTGCGATTGTAACTGAATCAATATAGCAGAAATACGGTCTATTCTATTCATTTTGCATCTTTAATTTGAATATTTGAATCTTCAATAATAACAGCTTGTTTATTACTTATAGGAATAAGCTGCAACTTCTCATTATATAGTTGAACTATCTTTTCACCTTTTTTCTTGAATGGAAAATTTCCATAATGGGGAATCGTATAAAAATCGACCAAATCTAAAGAAGTACAGTCTTTCAATTCAGGAGCCTTTTCTATTGGATCAAAATTCACACTTCTCATATATTCTGCATCGGGAGAGGCTATTATTGCTCCGGCAGATTCCCCAATATACAGTTTACCCAATTTCACTTGTTTAGATATAATTTTATCAACACCTTTTCTTTTTAACTCTTGCAAAAGGAAAAATGTATTTCCACCTGTTATGTAGATATAATCGCATTTATGTAATATAGAAGATATTTCCTCTTTGGGCAGTTGGGTAATCTCGACTTCTTCAACAATCATTCCTGCTTCTTCTAAAGCCTTTTTCCCCTTTTTTACATAGAATCGTATTGGTTCTGTAAGGCTTGCAGTTGGTATAAAAGCTATAATTTTCCCTTGCAAATCTTCTTTGGCACAATCGACAAATAGATTAGCAACATCAGCAAATGATGAGCATAAAAATAATCTTTTCATATTCTATAATATTAAGTTGAATACTTTTTGATACAAAGATAGCGTCTTCTATGACAGCCCTATGTCAGTAAGTCTAAATATTGAAGAGTTTTTTTCATCAAAACAATCCATTATTGAAATTTACCCTATTTGTAATGTGGCTGCGTTCCCTTATGAAAAGAAGAAATAATTTTGTTCCCTTTATGAAAAACAAGTGCTACACAACCTGCCGGGATAGAACGTTGAAAGCCTTGCTTTACATCATCTATCCTTAAAAACCAATATTGCTTTATATAAGGAGCGAGCAATTTGGTAGGTTGTATTACTTGAATTTTCTCCATTCTGTTTTAATTATCAAACAAAAGTAAGATTTCTTAGATAGATATTAGGTGTAAAAAAGGGACATTCTAATTAAAACATCCAAATATCTGTTGCCTAAATCATTCAAAGTTCTCTGCATTGGAAGATATGTCATAGATAAGTTGAAAAAGTTATTATAAACACAAGTTTAGTTTGTGTTTTTGTCTATATATCCAAAACGGACTAAAACTAAATTTCTATTGACAGCAAATTATATATGCTGGCGAAAAGAAAAACAGTATTCTTCTTTTCGCCAGTTTTGCTTTTATGGTTAGAGAGTCTTTTGTTACCTTTGCACATGAAGCCCACCGCAAAGCGATTTCTTCGTTTTTTTGTTACTATT